>SLSM01000265.1 GCA_007130445.1 Trueperaceae bacterium
GCTTGCAGCGCCCCTCGAACACGTCGATGAGGTCGAAGACGACGCGCCCTTCGAGGCCCATCACCACGTCGAGGTTGCGCAGGCCGACGTCGGTGTCGATGACGCACACCTTCTCGCCGAGTTTGGCGAGTGCGGCTCCGACGTTGGCAGTGGTCGTCGTCTTGCCGACGCCACCCTTACCCGAGGTCACGACGATCGCTTTGGCGTTCACAGAAGCGGAGCCCTCCCGAAGTGCGGCCGACCGAGCGGCGCACCCGGACGGGCGCGCTCCAGAGCGGTCGGCGTGGGTGGAACGATACCACAGGGCCGGCCCCGGGCCCCGCGCCGCGCCGCCGTCGGGACGCGCTCGGACGACGCCGCCCGAGGCGCCGGATGTGCGCGCCTCACGCGCGCTCGAGGTTTGCGAACTTCACCAGCAGACGCTTGGCCCCGGCCTCCTGGAACACCACAGTGACTTCCGCGCGGGCGCCCTCGCCGCTGACCCCGACCACGGTACCCGCACCGAACTTCGGATGCTTCACGCGCTCGCCGCCCCGGTAGGTGAGGGCTGCCCCACCGCCGGCAGGGGGCGTCGGCGCGCTCGGCGCCACCCAGGTGTTGCGGGTGGCCGACGACCGCCCGGGGCTCGGGGTGTCGAGCACCTGGCCGAGCACGTCGATCTCCAACAGCGTGCCCTTCGGGATGTCCTCGAGGAAGCGGCTGGGGCGCGCGAACTCGGTGCGACCGAAGGTCATGCGTGACGCGCAATGCACCAGATAGAGCTGCTCCTGAGCGCGCGTGATCCCGACGTACAACAGCCGGCGCTCCTCCTCGATCTCCTGCAGGCTGCCGGTCGACGAGCGGTGTGGCAGCAACTGCTCCTCGAGCCCGACCAGGAACACCACGGGGAACTCCAGGCCCTTGGCGTTGTGGAGGGTCATCAACGTCACGGCGTCGTCCGGGACCTCGTCGTTCACGGCCTCGATCGCCCGGTCGTCGACGCTCGTCATCAGCGCGGCCTCGTCGAGGAAGTCGGCGATCGACCCGCCGGCCTCCGCCTCCCACTCCGACACGGCGCTCACGAGCTCGTCGAGGTTCTCCAGGCGCGCCAGCGACTCGTGGCTGCCTTCGTCCTTGAGCGCTTGGAGGTAGCCGCTCTGGTCGAGCACGGCCTTGAGGAACTGGCTGGCGGCGAGCGTGTCGGCGGCCTCGGCGAGGTCGTCCATCAGCGCCACGAAGCGCTCGATGCGCCCCACGGCGGGCGTACCCTTGAGCGCCTCCGGCGCGGCGCGCAACGCGTCGGCGAAGCGCAGGCCGTGGCGCTGCGCGTAGGCCGCGAGCCCTTCTTCGCTGGTCTGCCCGATGCCGCGCTTGGGTCGGTTGAGGACTCGGCGCCAGGCGACGTCGTCAGCGGCGTTCAACGCGGCCCGCGCGTAGGCCAGGGCGTCCTTGACCTCGCGGCGCTCGTAGAAGCCGACACCGCCGACGATCACCGCCGGCAAGCCGGCGCGCCGCAGCGACTCCTCGAGCACGCGCGACTGCGCGTTCGTACGGTAGAGCACCGCGCAGTCCGAGAGGCGCATCCCCGCTCCGTGCACGCGCTCGACGGTGCGCGCCACGAAGTCGGCCTCCGCCCGGTGGTCGTTGGCGCGGTACAGACGCACTGGATCACCCTCGCCTCGGGTGGCCCTCAGATCCTTCTCGAGCCGGCCGACGTTGTGGCTGATCAGCGCGTTGGCGATGCGCAGGACGCTGCCGGCGCTGCGGTAGTTCAGTTCGAGGCGGTAGACGTCGGCGTCCTCGTAGTCGCGTTGGAAGTCGAGGATGTTGCGGATGTCGGCGCTGCGGAAGCTGTAGATGCCCTGGTCGGGGTCGCCCACGGCCATCAGGTTGCGGTACTTGTCGGCCAGGAGTCGCGTCAGCTCGTACTGCGCGGGGTTGGTGTCCTGGTACTCGTCGACGTGGATGAAGACCGCGCGTTGCTGCACCAGGTCCAAGACGTCGGGCGCCTCGCCGAAGAGCTGGACCGTCCGCCCCAGGATGTCGTTGAAGTCCACCGCGTTCGACTGGCGCAGGCGCGCCTCGTAGCGCCCGAAGACCTCGGCGACGAGCTCGATCGGCAGCCCGCCGACGTCGCGTCCGTACAACCCCGTCGCCTCGTGCTCGAAGCGCTCGGGGGTCCACAGGTTCGACTTGGCGCGGTCGATCGCGCCGCGCAGGGCCCGCGGGTTCGCCTCCTCCAGGCCGCGCACCGTGCGCAGCAGCTCCTTGAGCAGGTCGAGCTGGTCGCCGTCGTCGTAGATCGCGAAGCCGGGCACCAGGCCGACGCGGTCACCGAAGGTACGCAGCACGCGCAGGCACGCCCCGTGGAAGGTGGCCACCCAGAGGTCGCGTGCCGGAGGGCCGATCAGTTCGAGCACCCGCTCCTTGAGCTCGCTGGCGGCCTTGTTGGTGAAGGTGACGGCGAGCACCTGTTGCGGGAGCACCTCGTGCGTGCGCAACAGGTAGGCGATCCGGTGCACCACGGTGCGCGTCTTGCCCGACCCGGCGCCAGCCACGACGAGCGCCGGGCCGCTCAGGTGCCGCACGGCTGCGCGCTGCGCGTCGTTCAGGGGCGCCAGCAGCGGGTCGTCGACGGACGCGACGGGCGGCGGGGCGGGGGCGGGTCTGCTCACGAGGCGACAGCATACCGCCGCGGACCCGCGTGGCGTACCCTGGCCAGCATGCGACGCGGCGTGTGCTTCGACCTGGACGGGACGTTGCTGCTGCCGCACGGCGACTGGTCCGGTTGGGTGTCGGACACCGCGACGGCGCTCGGCGTCGCGGCGCCTTCCCGGCACCGCTTCCGGGGCGCCCTCGAGCGCGCCATCAGCGTCGACGCGGCGGTCACGCTCGCGAGCGCCTGCCGCGACGCCCTCGTCGCCGGCGGGTTCGGAGCGCCGGCGACACTCGCCGACGTCGCGCGTGAGGCGTGCCTCGCCTATGGCCGGGGTGTGCGCGCCCACCCGGTGGCGGAGCCGCTCCTCGAGCGCCTCGCGGCCGCTGACGTACCGACAGCGGTCGTCACGAACGGCCCCTTCGACATGCAGACGGAGGCGCTGCGAGCCAGCGGGCTCGCGCCCTTGGTTCGGGCGACGATCGTCTCCGGGGCGCCCGACGTCGCCGTGCGCAAACCGCATGCGCGCGTGTTCTGGCGCGCGGTGACCGCATTGCATGCGCGCCCCGAGGACGCGCTGATGGTCGGTGACGACCTCGCGGCGGACATCCGGGGTGCGCATCGTTTCGGGCTTGCGACCTGCTGGATCGCCGGCGAGCACGCGGACGATCCGTCCGGCGTGCCGCTCGGTACGTGGGTGGTCAGCGATCTCGCCGGTGCCGCCCTGCACGTCGAGGCGTTCCTCGACGGGTGAGCGCGTGGTCGCTCCCGGCCGACGGCGGGCGTGGTCGCCGGAGCACGGAGCATGCGTCACGCCCGTGCCCACCACCCGCGACCCGTTCCAGCCGACCGACCAGAGTCTCGCGCCGCCACAGGATCCTGCGCGCGCCCCGTTCGCGGCGATCCAGGCGGGCTCGCTCCTCGAGATCGAGCCGCCCGACCACACGCGCATCGAGCAGGCGGTGCACGACGCGTTCACGCCCAGGCACGTCAGGGCGCTGCGCGAGCGCATCGGAGCTTCGTCTCGACACGCCGTTGCAGTGCTTCGAGCGGCGCGTCCTCGAGGACATGACCTATGCCGGACGCGTCTGGCCCGCGGCACGAAGCTGTGCCTCTCATTCGCGAGCGTCAAACGCGATCCGGAGGCGTTCGACCAGCCCGAGCGCTTCGACGTCGGCCGGCATTCGAACCCACACGTGGCGTTCGGCCTAGGCGTCCACGATTGCATCGGCGCACCGCTCGCGCGCCTCGAGGTGCAGAGCGCCCTGAGCGCGCTGCCACGGTTGCCCGACCACCGCTCGGACGGCGCCCCGCCCGCGCACCGGGAGCGTGCGCCAGGGGCTAGACTGGCGCCATGGTCGACGTCGTCCCCCTCACCGACCGCGATCGGGCGTTCTACGCCGCCTGGAGCGAACTGCTCACGTGGGCCCGCAGCTTCGCCGATGGCCGCGACGACGCCGCGTTCGTCAAGATCGCCGACTTCCCCGACTACATCTACCGGATGGAGCGCCCGTACGACCTGCCTGTGATCGTGATGAGTGCCAGTCTGACGCGACCCGCCGATCGCCAACCGGTGCTGCTGTTGACAGCCAGCCCGCGCCACGCGGTGTTCAAGGAGGTCGTGGTACACCCGTTCGATTCGCACGTCCACCGACGCCTCACGCTGGCCGAGGACGGCGTGGGACTGGTCGAGGGGCGCCGCCCCTTCGATCGTCGGCGCTTCGATGCGCTCGCCGCGTCGCTCTTCCACCCCGTCGAGACCGCGCCGGTCGCTGGCGGCGCCTGACACCCGGAGACGACCCCGGCGGGGCTGATCTCGGCGCCGACGACCCCGGCCACGCGCTGGCACGGGCGGCCCGTGGAGGCCTGTGTGCGGCGTGCCGTCACGCCGCGCTCGTCGAGACCGGCCGCGGCGGCCTGTTCCTGCGCTGCACGCACCCCGACACGCCCAAGTACCCGCCGATGCCCGTGCTGCGATGCCGGGCGTTCGAGCGCCGGGGCCGCTGACGGCGCGGCCCCGGCGCTCGCCTGGCCGACGGCAGCGGGGTCACGGCACGTCGCGCCTCCAGCGCTCGACGAGCCGCTCGGCCTCGAGCGCGGCGCGGAGGAAGCCGCGCCCCGCGAAGGCGCCGAACCACCACAGGCCCGGGGCCAGACGCTCGACCTGCGGTCGGGGGTCGGGACCGCGCGCGCGAACCCCGCGCCACGCAGCGTGCGTGGTCCACCCCTCGGCGGGCGCCGGCTCGGCCGGCAGGCTCCTCACGAGCGTGGCGAGCAACCCGTCGGCGGCGCCCTCGGCGTCGTCTGCGACATCGGTGTGGCCGCCGCCGATGGCGAACCAGGCGCGCAGCGGGTCGAGCCCGTGGCGCACGGGGCTGCCGACGGGCGCAGCGTAGACGGCGCCGGCGAGCGGCCTCGCCGGCAGGTGTCCCGCGACCAGGGCGACCGTGCCGGCCACGTTCGTCACGCGGAGGTGCGGCAGCGCTCCGGGCGCGGAGGCGCCGAGACAGAGCGCCACCAGGTCGAAGGCGTCCGCACCGCCATCCGTGGTCGACGAACCCAGTTGGAGCCGCCAACCACCGGCGGCAGCGGGTGCGAGGCAGGTCACGGGCGTCGCAGGACGCTCGACACCGCCGTGCGCCGCCGTCGCGCCGCGCAGTGCCCCCAGCCAACGCACAGGATCGATCCAGCCGCCCCTGGGAACGAGCATGCCGCCAGCGGGAGCGCGCCAGCGTCCGGGTGCCGGGGTGGGCTCCGGGCCGAACGGCTGCGTCCCAGGGCGGGCGCTCCACGACCGAGCTTGACGCGTTCCATCGGCCACGCGCACCACGCCCGTCGGATGGGCTCCGGGGTCGAGCCCTGCCCCGGCGAGCTGCGACGCCCACGCCCACGTCCGCTCGGCGCCGAGTAGGTCGTCGTCGGTGGCGCGGCCGGCGCGGCCGCGGTAGGGGTTCACGAGCGCAGCTGGGACGCCCGAGGCGCCAGCGTGCCCGTCCGTGGCATCGAACACGGCCACGCTGGCGCCCGCGCGGGTGGCCGCCCAGGCGAGCGAGCGGCCGGCGACGCCTGCGCCGACGATCGCGATGCGCGCCCCGGCGAGCGGTCGGGCGGGGTCGAGGGGCGGTGCGGCGAGCGACGGTGGCTCCGAGGGGCGCCGTGCCCACATGGACTCACGCTTGCCGCCGGGCGGCCCGGGGCGCTTCTCGACGCGCAACCCGGCCTTCTCCAGCGCCCGGCGGACGCGCCCCTGGACGCAGTAGCTGACGACGGTGCCGCCGGGTGCCAGGTGCGACGCGACGCGACCCAGCACGTCGTCCGTCCAGAGCTCGGGGTTCACGGTCGGCGAGAAGCCGTCGAGGTAGACGGCGTCGACGCCCGCGGGCCAGGTGGCGGAGCGAGCGTCCCCACGGTGGACCTCCAGGGTGACGGGGCCGACGCGCAGCGTGTGGCGCGTGCCGGGCGCGGTGTCCCAGGTGCGGCGTGCAGCGAGCAGCGCGCTGCGGAAGCGCGGCGGGCCGAGCGCGTCGGGCTCCAGGCGCGCCCAGTCGTCGGCGCTCGGCAGGTCGTGCTCGAGCGCGACGTAGCGCAGCGGTGCGTCGAAGGCGAACGCCACCGTCGCGCTCGCGCCGAGGTTCCGAGCCGTACCGAGGCCGAGCTCGAGGACGGTCGTCGGGAGGGCGCTCGCGAGCCTCGCCGCGACGCCCGACCCGGCGACGAACACGTGCCACGACTCGCTGCGGGCGCCGCGAAACGAGCGGTACCCCTCGCCGTAACGCGCGCTGACCAGGCTCGGGCTGCCGTCGTCGGACACGATTGGATCCACGTCCTCGACGCTAGCAGATGTCCCGTGCCGTGCGTGGTATGAC
>SLSM01000400.1 GCA_007130445.1 Trueperaceae bacterium
CAGCGAACAGGTACCGCGCTACATGCTGCCGACGCGGTGGCTCCGCTGCGCCGAACTGCCCGTGAACGCCAACGGCAAGATCGACCGACCGGCGCTGCGAAGGCGCTTCGAGGAGGCACGGTCATGACGAACGGTGACGATGGCCGGGTCGCCGGTCCTGACGCCTGCGGTCACACGACGGCGGACGCGCACGGCGCCGTGGGCGCTGCGGGCGTGCACGCGGTGTTCAGAGACGTGCTCCGCGTCCGCGTTCCAGACGACGACACCGACGTGATCGCGACCGGGTTGCTCGACTCGCTCGGCGTCGCCGAACTGCTGCTCACGCTCGAGGAGCGCTTCGCCATCGCGATCGACATGGCCACGTTGGAACTCGACGACATTCGCAGCGTCCGGTCGATCGTCGCGTTCGTCGCACGGCTGGTCGACGAGCGAGGACGATGACCCGTGGCCGCCGCGTGACACCCTCTGCGACCAGCGAGCCCATGGAGCAGGAGCACGTCGCGCTGGTCGCAACCTGGCTCACCCGTCCGGACGTGACGCAGTGGCTCGACTTCGGGCGCGGTCGCCAGAGCCTTCCGGCGGCGGCGTTGACGATCATGCTGCGGCAGGACGCACATCGGCTGTGGCTCGTGCGCGAGCCTGGCGGCGAGCCGGTGGGGATCGTCGCGCTGGGCGAGATCAACCCGGTGTTCGGCACGGCCGTGCTCTGGTACGCCGTCGGCGCAGTGGAGGCGCGCGGCCGTGGCGTCGCGACGACCGCCGTGACGGCGGCGCTCGGCGAGGCCTTCGGCCCCCTCGCGCTGCATGCCGTGCAGGCGTGGGTCGTCGATGGCAACGAGGCCTCGGTCCGCGTGTTGCGACGGAACGGCTTCCGATCGGTCGGGCGCCAGCGTGCCTGCCACGTCATCGACGGGGAGCGACGTGATCGAGTGCTGTTCGATCGGCTGGCCGACGACGGGGACCGACACCGTACCTGAAGGCGCGCGAGTCGTCTGGTGCGGCCGGGCTAGACTACCCGAGCGCACGGCGCGCGAGCGTCGCAGGCAGGGCGATGGGCGTCCGACGACGTCCGTCCTGGAGGTCGGACACCACCATGTGCGGCATTGCGGGCATCTTCCCGAGGACCGGCGGCGCCTCAGCCGACGCGTTGCTGCCACTGATGGGCGGCGAGCTGGCGCACCGTGGGCCGGACGGCGTCGGCATGTACGTCGACGAGCCGTTCGGCATGGTGAACACGCGCCTGTCGATCATCGACCTCGCCGGCGGCGACCAGCCGCTCTCGAGCGAGGACGGCCGCTACTGGGTGATGCAGAACGGCGAGCTGTACAACTACCCGGAGCTGATGGCCGAACTCGAGGCGCTGGGCCACAGGTTCGCGACGCGCTCGGACACCGAGGTGCTGGTGCACGCCTTCGAGGCGTGGGGCGAGGCGTGTCTGGAGCGGTTGAACGGCGAGTTCGCGTTCGCGATCTGGGACCGCCACACGCGCGAGCTCTTCCTCGCGCGCGATCGCTTCGGCATCCGGCCGCTGTTCCTGGCCGAGTTCGGGGGCGACGTCGCCTTCGCGTCCGAGGCCAAGGCGCTGCTGCGCCACCCGGCCGCCGAGCGCCGGCTCGATCCCCTGGCGTTGGTCGAGACGTTCACCCTGTGGTCGGTCCTGCCGGACCGCAGCGCGTTCGAGGGCGTGTTCGAGCTCCCGCCGGGGCATTGCGTGACGATCGACGAGCGTGGCCTGGGCCCGCTCCGGTGCTGGTGGGACGTCCGCTTCGGCCCTCGCGAGGGCCGTTCTCGCGAGGGCCGCCCGCGCGAGGGCCGTTCTCGCGAGGGCCGCCCGCGCGAGCACCCCGACGCCCTCGCCGAGGAGCTGCTCGGCCACCTCGACCAGGCCACCCGCATCCGCCTTCGCGCCGATGTCCCGGTCGGCGTGTACCTGTCGGGCGGCCTCGACTCCTCGGCCACCGCCGCGCTGGCCAGGCGCCACACCAGCGCCGAGCTGCAGGCCTTCAGCGTGGGCTTCGAGGACGCGCGCTTCGACGAGAGCGTCTTCCAGGACCGCATGGCGGCCGCCCTCGGCGTGCGGCTGCAGCGCCTGACGGTCTCGAGCGCCGACATCGCCGAGGCCTTCCCCGAGGTGGTGGCGGCGGCGGAGAAGACCATACTGCGGACCGCCCCCGGGCCGCTGCTGCGGCTCTCCCGAACGGTGCGCGAGGCCGGTTTCAAGGTGGTGTTGACCGGCGAGGGCGCGGACGAGCTGTTCGGCGGCTACGGCATCTTCCAGGAGGCGATGATCCGCCGCTTCTGGGCGCGCCAACCCGACTCGCGGCTCCGACCGGCGCTCCTCGGCCGCGTGTACCCCTACCTGTCGCGCGACCTGGCGCAGAGCGGCGGCGGCTTCATGGCGGGCTTCTTCCGCGAGGGCCTCGAGGCGCTCGACGACCCGCTGTACAGCCACCGGCCGCGCTTCCGGACGACCTCGCGAGCCCTGCGCTTCCTCACCCCAGAGCTGCGCGCCGCGGCCGCCGAGCGCGGCGACCCCGAGGCACGGCTGCTGGCGCGTCTCCCGGCCGGCTTCGACGACGTCGGACCGCTCGGCCAGGCCCAGTACCTGGAGATCCACACGTTCATGACCGGCTACCTGCTCCACTCGCAGGGCGATCGCATGCTGATGGCCAACTCGGTCGAGGGCCGCTTCCCGTTCCTGGACGTGCACGTGGCCGAGTTCGCCGCGAGCCTGCCGGAGCGCTTGCGCCTGCGCGACCTGGAGGAGAAGCACCTGCTGCGCCGCGCCGTGGCGCCGCTCCTGCCGAGCGACATCGGCGCTCGCGCGAAGCGACCCTACCGGGCGCCGATCGTGCGCGCCTTCTTCGGACCCGCTGCCCCCGCCTACGTGCGCGAGGCGTTGTCGCCGGAGCGGATCGCGGCCGCCGGTTGCTTCACGCCGCGGGCGGTGGAACGGCTCGTCGCGAAGTGCGAGCGCTACGTGGCCACCGGCCTGGGCGAGGGCGACGAGATGGCGCTCGTCGGTGTGCTGTCGACGCAGCTGCTGCACGAGCACCTGGTCGACGCGCCGCGCCTGGCCGAGCCGGCCGTGGCGACGCGCCTGGTGCGGGGGGCGCAGGTGCATCGCGGCGCGCGCCCCGACGAGGGTACGCTTCGGACCATGCCGACTGGAGACGCCTGAGGCCGTGACCGCCCCGCGGTACCAGCGCCTGTTGCACGACGCACTGCTCGTGCACGCCGCCGAGCGGCCCGACCACCCGGCGGTGATCACGGCCGACGAGCGCCTCGGTTACGCGGCGCTGGCCGATCGCGCCGCGCGTCTCGCTCGCGCCCTCCAGGACCGCGGCGTGCGGCGCGGCGACCGCGTGGCGGTCTATCTCGAGAACGGCGCGACGGTGGTGGCCGCGATCTACGCCGCCTCGCTCGCGGGCGCGGCGTTCATGGTGGTGAACCCGCAGACGAAGGCGGACAAGCTGCGTTTCCTCCTCGCCGACGCCGGGGCGGCGGCGCTGATCAGCGACGTGCGCCTCGCCCGCGTGGCGGCGCCGGTGGCGGCGGACCTCGAACACCTGCACACGCTGGTGCTCGCCGGACCCGCCGACGCCGTGGCCGAGACGCCGGGCGCGCTCGCGCTCGACGCCGTGCTCGCCGACGGCGCAGCGGAGCCGCTGCCGCGCGGCGTCATCCCGCTCGACCTGGCCGCGCTCGTCTACACGTCGGGCAGCACCGGCAACCCCAAGGGCGTGATGCTGTCGCACCAGAACATGGTGTTCGCCCAGGGGAGCCTCAGCCAGTACCTCCGTCTCGCCAGCGACGACCGCATCCTCAACGTGCTGCCGCTGGCCTTCGACTACGGCCTCTACCAGGCGTTGATGGCCGTGCACATGGGCGCCACGCTGGTGCTCGAGGCGTCGTTCGCCTTCCCGGCGCAGGTGGTGAGGCGGATCCGGGAGGAACGCGTCACCGTCGTCCCGGGCGTACCGACCGTGTTCGCGACGCTGCTGTCGCTGCACCGCAACGCGCCGCTCGCGCTGCCGAGCGTGCGGCGGCTCACCAACACCGCCGCGCATCTGCCCGACGACTACGTGCCCGGGCTGCTCGAGATGGCGCCCGACGCGCTCGTCTTCAAGATGTACGGGCTGACCGAGTGCAAGCGCGTGTGCTACCTCGAGCCGGAGCTCGTCCTGGCCAAGCCGATGTCGGTCGGGAAGGCGATCCCGGGGACCGAGGCGTTCGTGCTGCGTGACGACGGCAGCCCCGCCGCGCCGGGCGAGACGGGCGTGCTGCACGTGCGCGGGCCGCACGTGATGATGGGCTACTGGAACCTGCCCGACGAAACCGCGAGGATGCTGGTGCCCGGTCGCTACCCCGGTGAGCGCATGTTGTGCACGCACGACTTCTTCACGACCGACGCGGACGGCTTCCTGTACTTCGTCGGCCGCAGCGACGACATCATCAAGAGCCGCGGCGAGAAGGTCGCGCCGGTGGAGGTCGAGAACGCCTTGGCCACCATCCCCGGCGTGCGCGAGGTGGCCGTGATCGGGGTGCCGGACGACCTGCAGGGGCAGGCGGTGCGGGCGTTCGTCGTGCTCGACGAGGGCACGACGATGGGTGAGCGCGAGTTCCGCCGACACTGCATGGCGCGGCTCGAGGCGTTCATGGTGCCGCGCGACGTGGTGTTCCTCGACGCGCTGCCGAGGACCGACAGCGGCAAGGTGCGTAAGAAATCCTTGACGGAGGGCGTGTCACCCTCGGAGGAGCAGCGATCTCCAGGCGCACCCGCGCGGAGCGTCGACGAGGAGGGGCCCGTGCCATGACCGAGATCGAGCGCGACATCCGCGAGTTCATCGCCGAGAACTTCATCCTCGACGCCGGCTCCCTGGCGAGCGATGCGTCGCTCACGCAGAGCGGCGTGCTCGACTCGATGGGCGTGCTGGAACTGATCATGTTCATCGAGCAGCGCTTCGCGATCACCGTGCCCGACGACCATGCCGTGCCTGAGAACCTCGACAGCGTCGAGCGCATCGCTCGCTACGTGCGCGACATGCTCGACGCCGCCGCGGACGCGGCGGCCGGCAGTGACGCGCGTGTCGCCTGACGTCCTGCGCCTCGTCGACCCGGAGGCCACCGCCCGCTCCATCGTCGACGGCATGCGCCGCTCGGTGCGCGGCTTCCGCCGCCGTGGAGCGGTGCTCGGCCTGTCGGGGGGCATCGACAGCAGCGTCGTGGCCGCCCTGGCGGCGCGCGCGTTCGGCGCGGAGCGCGTCCTGGGTGTGCTGATGCCGGAGGCGGACTCGTCGGACGACACGCTCGCGCTGAGCCGGCTCGCCGCCGACGCGTTCGGCATCGAGACGGTTCTGGAGGACATCACCGAGGCGCTGACGGCGCTCGGTTGCTACCGGCGTCGCGACGAGGCGATCGCCCGGGTGGTGCCCGGCTTCGGCCCCGGCTGGAGGGCCAAGCTGGTGCTCCCGAGCGTGGTCGAGACCGAGCAGTACCGCCTGTTCTCGCTCGTCGCCCGCGCCCCCGACGGGACCGAACGGCGCGAGCGGCTGCCGTTCGACGCCTACTTGCAGGTGGTGGCGGCCACGAACTTCAAGCAGCGCACCCGCAAGATGCTCGAGTACCATCACGCCGATCGCCTGCACTACGCCGTGCTGGGCACCCCCAACCGGCTCGAGTACGATCAGGGCTTCTTCGTCAAGAACGGCGACGGCGCCGCCGACGTCAAGCCGATCGCGCACCTGTACAAGACGCAGGTCTACCAGCTCGCCGAGACGCTCGGCGTGCCGGTCGAGATCCGCTCGCGCCCGCCGACCACCGACACCTACTCGCTGCCGCAGACGCAGGAGGAGTTCTACTTCTCGCTGCCGTACGACCGCATGGACCTGTGCCTGTACGCCGTCGACCACGGCATCTCTGCGCTCGACACGGCCGCCGCGGTCGGCCTGGACGAGGCGCAGGTGGAGCGCGTGTTCGCCGACATCGCCGCGAAGCGCCGCGTGGCCGCCTACCTGCACGCCGCCCCCGTCGTGTTCGGCGCGCCGCAGGCGGACGACGCGCCCGAGGTGTCCGGCGCTGCGTGAGGACCCGGCTTATCGATCCGGCCAGGGGCCGACCCACGGACGCGCCGCCGTTCCATCGTGTGCGGTGGTCACGAGACCCTCTTCACAGGGCTCGAGCGCCCACCGCCATCGCGCTCGCGGACCGCGGTGTCCCCGGACCCTTCCCCGTACCCGTACCCGTAGCCGTATCCACCCTCGCGCGTCCTGCTGCGCTCATCGAGGTCGGTCACGACCAGAGCCGTCGTCGGTGGCGCCACCCGATTCGCAAGCCCGATTGCGCTCTGGACCAGGCGACGGTTCGCCAACCGAAGGCTCACCACCATGACGAGCGCCGACGCATGCGGGATGATGGCGAGCGTGTCGGCGACCGGGAGCAAGGGGGCGGAGTCGATCACGATGACGTCGTAGCGC
>SLSM01000295.1 GCA_007130445.1 Trueperaceae bacterium
CCGTACCAGATGGCGGCGACTCCCTCCCCCACCCGTGCCATGCCAACGTCCAGGATGGGACTCGCCCGCCATTGTACGCAGCACCTGTCGGAAGGTGCGTGCTGCCAGAGGCCGCGGGGGCTGCTGTCATGGGCGTCAGCCGCCTCGACGAGGCCCGCAGTTCCGCGCAGCGGAACTGCACGGGCGGTTCGGCGTCAGCCGCCTCGACGAGGCCCGCAGTTCCGCGAAGCAGAACTGCACGGGCAGTTCGGCCTCAGCCGAACCGCCCCGTGATGTAGTCGTTGGTCCGCTGCTCGGTCGGGTTGGTGAACATCGTGTTCGTGTCGCTCACCTCGATCAGGTTGCCCTCGTAGAAGAACGCCGTGTAGTCGCTGACGCGGGCGGCCTGCTGCATGTTGTGCGTGACGATGATGATCGTGACGTCGTCCTTGAGCTGGTGGACGAGCTCCTCGATGCGCATGGTCGATTGTGGATCGAGCGAGCTGGTGGGCTCGTCCATCAGCAGCACATCGGCCTCGACAGCGAGGGCGCGGGCGATCGAGAGGCGCTGCTGCTGACCGCCCGAGATGCCCGACGCCGGCGCCTTGAGGCGGTCCTTGACCTCGTCCCACAGTGCAGCTTGCCGCAGCGAGCGCTCGGCGACCTCGTCGAGCAGCGCCCGGTTGCGGATGCCGACGAGCTTGAGACCAGCCACGACGTTGTCGTAGATCGACATCGTCGGAAACGGCGTCGGCTTCTGGAAGACCATGCCGATGCGACGCCGGATCGTGACCGGGTCGACGCCTTTCGCGTAGATGTCGTTGCCGTCCAGGACGGCCTTGCCCGTCACCTTCACGCCGCGGCTCAGGTCGTGCATACGGTTGAGCGAGCGCAGGAAGGTCGTCTTACCGCAGCCCGACGGTCCGATCAGGGCCGTCACGGTCTTGTCGCGGAAGGTGAGGGACACGTCTCGGACGCCCACGACGCTGCCGTAGTGGACGCTGATGCCCTCGGTGACGAGGCGCGCTTGCGCATCGGCGGCGACCGTCGCCCGGGTCTCGCCCTGCCCGGCGTCGCTCGGTCGCGGTGTCGTCGGCGTGGACGTGTGGCTGCTGCTGCGTTCCATGGTGGTCCCTCGTGGCTCGGCGGACGCGTTCACATGTCCGCCTGATGGCGTTGGCGCGTGGCGATCCGGGAGACGACGAACGTGACGATCACGAACATGAGGAGCACGACGCCCGCCCCCCAGCCCATCGCGTGCCACTCCCGGTACGGGCTGATCGCGAGGCTGTACAGCCGCGCGGGAAGCGTGTCGACAGGTCCCAGCAGGTAGCGCAGCGGCGTACTCGAGAAGAAGTTGTTGCCGAAGGCGGTGAACAGCAGCGGGGCTGCCTCCCCCGCGGCGCGCGCGAACGCGATCAGCACGCCAGTCACGACACCGACCCGGGCTGCGGGAAGGACCGTGTTCAGCACGACCCGCCAGCGCGGCAACCCGAGCGCCAGGCCCGCCTCGCGGATCGACCAGGGGATGATGCGCAAGACTCCCTCGGTCGCGCGCGCCACGATCGGCAGCATCACGAATGCGAGCGCGACGCCACCCGAGAAGCCGGAAAACGTCCCCATCGGCTTGACGATCAGCGCGAACGCGAGCAGACCCTTCAGGATGGCGGGCATGCCGTTGAGCGTGTCGTTGAGGATGCGCAGGGCCGGGTTGAGCGGGTGGTCGGGGTACTCCGAGAGCATGATGCCGGCGCCGATGCCGATCGGCACGGCGATCAAGAGCGCCAAGCCGTCGACCACCAAGGTGCCGAGGATGGTGTGCCCCAGACCCGTGTCGGTGCCGCTCAGGGCACGCGCCGGCGATCCGAGGTCGCTGGTCCAGAACGTGGGCTCGAGCACCGCCTGGAACCCGTTCGAGACGACGTACCAGACGATGATCAGGAGCGGGGTCAACACGGCGAGCGTCGCCACGACGAGCAGGCCGATCATCAGGCGGTCCCGCAGGTAGCGGCGCCGCAGGTTCGCCGGCGTGACCTCTGCGATTCGGCTGCGCCGAGGCTCGGCAGGCGCGATAACGGCCATCAGATCGACCTCCCGGCAACGGCGAAGCGGCGCTGCATCCAAGCAGCGATCAGGTTCACGACGAGTGAGATCAGGAACAGGTAGAAGCCGACGGTCATGAGGCTCGCGAGGTGCAGGTTCTCGACCGCCTCGCGGAACTCGTTGACGATCACCGACGGCATCGTCGCGGCTGGTCCGAAGAGGGTGAACGGCAGGGTGTTCGAGTTGCCCACCAGCATCGCGACGGCCATCGTCTCGCCGATCGCGCGTCCGAAGCTGAGGATCGCGCCGGCCACGATGCCACCGCGCGCGTACGGGATGACCGCCATGCGCATGACCTCCCAGCGCGTGGCACCGAGGGCTCGGGCGGCCTCGCGCTGCGAGCGTGGCACGAGCCGGATGGCGTCGCGCGCAAGAGCCGTGGTGTAAGGCACGATCATCAGCGCCAACACGATGGTCGCCGTCACCAGGTTGTACCCGGCCGGCGGGCCCAGCACCGGCAGGAGGTGCGGGGCGTTCTCGAACGTCCAGAAGTACACCGGCAGGTAGACGTTGTTCTGCATGAAGGGCACCAGCACGAAGATGCCCCATATGCCGACCACGACCGATGGGATCGCGGCCAACAGGTCGACGATCGTGTCGACGATGGAGGCGAGCCAGCGCGGCGCGTACTCGGCCGAGAAGATCGCGACCCCGAGGGCCGGGAAGAACGACAACGCCAGGCCGGCGATCGACGTGATGAGTGTCCCGACGATGAAGGGCCACGTGCCGTAGTCGTTGCGCACCGGGTCCCAGGTCGTGCCGGTGAGGAAGCCGAGGAACCCGAAGATGCGCAGCGGCTCCCAGCCGTCGCGGAGCAGGACCCATGCGAGCACGACCGCGAGGGCCATGATCGTGATGCCGAGACCCACGACGATGGTTTGGAAGGCGTTGTCACCAAGACGCCGGTAGATCGGCTTGGTCGGGGCACGGATGATGGCGCTTGCGGCGGAGCGTTGCACGTGCCGTCAGTCTCCCAACGGCGTGTCATGGCGACGTCAGCGGGGTCGCGAGCCCAACGAGGCATCGCCGGGCCCCCACGTGATGGGCCCGGCGATGGTCGATCGACACAGCGTCCGTACGTCACGGATCGCGCATCAGGCGTGGTTCGACCTCAGTAGCCAGCCGCCGAGAGCACCTGGGCGCCGATGTCCTCGCCCTGCCACTTCATCTGCCGGATCATGTCGAGGTTGAGCGCCAGCACCGGCTCGGGGATGCGCGAGAACGAGAGCTGCTCGGAGAGCTCCTGGCCGTCGGTGACGGCCCAGAGGATGAAGGTGACGAGTTCCTCGGCCTGGCTACGGGTCTGGATCGCGTTGTTGGCGTCGAGGTTCTCGTACACGAGCATCCACGCGAAGCCGGCGATCGGGTAGCCGTCGGGGGCGTCGGTGTCGGTGACCAAGATGCGTGTGTCGGAAGGCAACTCGACTGCGGCGGCGAGCGACGTCGCCGCGAGGCTCGGCTCGATCACGTTCCCGCTCTTGTTCAGCACGTAGCCGTAGGCGATGTCGTTCAGGGCGGCGTACACGAGGCTGTTGTAGCCGAGGGCACCGGGCGTGTTCTGCACGACGCCAGCGACGCCCTCGTTGCCGTTGCCGCCGATGCCGACGGGCCAGTTCACGCTGGTCGCGAACCCGACGCGCTCGGCCCAGGCGTCGCTGACCTTCGTCAGGTAGCTGGTCCAGATGTTCGTCGTACCGGAACCGTCCGAGCGGTGCACGACGGTGATCGGCAGCGGCGGCAGACGAACGTCGGGGTTCAGGAGCGCGATCTGGGGGTCGGCCCACGTCCTGATGTTCCCGAGGAAGATCTCCGCGAGCGTGTCACCGTCGAACACGAGCCCCTTCGAGACGCCGGGCAGGTTGTAGGTCGGCACCACGTCGCCGAGCGTGATCGGCAGGTTGAAGGCGACGCCGCCACCGGCCTCGGCGATGGCCGCGAGCTGGGTGTCGTTGAGGAACGCCTCGGTCATGCCGAACATCACGGTCTGCTCGGTGAACTGGCGGATGCCGCCGCCCGAGCCGATCGACTGGTAGTTGACGGTCACGCGGCCGCCGGTGACGTTGCGGTACTCGTCGGCCATGGCGGTGACGAGCGGAGCCGGGAAGGTGGCACCCGCGCCGAGCAGTTCGACGTTCTGGGCGAGACCGAACGGGAGCGCTGCGAGCGCTGCCGTGGCCAGGGCGATCAGGGTGTTGCGCATGAGTCGTGCCTCCTAGGGAACGTGAGGACACCGGCGCTGCGAAAGCCGCTCGATCGGCGGCGGACCGGTCCTTCGGAGGTAGGCTACGGAGCGCGCGTCATGCCGATGTCAGCCACGCACGCGTGTCGAGGAACGACGAGCGTCTCGTCACCGCGCCGCGAAGCGCCGCGCCGTCACGGTCGAGAGCAGCGCCGCCGCCATCGCCACCACGCCCATCGCGGTGCCGGACGCGATCGAGCCCTGGTCGAACTGCTGGAGGATGTAGGTCGCGCTGGTCTGTACGGCCGGCGGCCGCAGCAGCACCGTGCCGACGAGCTCGCGGAAGGCGATCGAGAAGATCAGGATCGCGCCGGCCAGCGCGTGCGGCCACAGCAGTGGCACCGCGACGCGCCAGAAGGTGACGACGGCGCCGGCGCCGTGCACGCGGGCGGCGCGCTCGAAGCTGGGCGAGATGCCCGCCTGCCCGGCCTGGACGTACTGCACGACGAACGGCAGGTACTGCGCCAGGTAGTACAGCAGCAGGATCGTGGCCGTGCCGTACACGGGGAGGCCCGCCGCCCAGGGCGCGTTCCAACCGCGGATGAAGCCGACCGCCATGGTGATCGCCGGGATGGCGATCGGCAGCGAGGCGAGGAAGGCGACGCCGCGGCCGGCGCGCGCGGAGAGCGTGCCGAGCACCAACCCCGCCAGCGAGGCGATCAGCGCCAACGTGAGGCTGGCGGAGAGCGCCGCGAAGCCGCGCGTGCCGACGGTCAGCAGCTCCTGGTAGTGCTCCAGCGTCAGGTTGCCGACACGGGGTCCCTGCGAGATCAGGCGGATCAGCGAGGTCGTCACCAGGCTGGCGATCGGCGCGACCACGCCGACGGTCGCGAAGAAGGCCACGACCGCCGCGGACGCGACGCGCGCCCACGTCGGCAGCAGCGGTGGCGCCGGGTAGTGCGAACGCCCGGCCACACGCAGGTCACCGCGCTGCAGCGTGCGGCTCAGGAGGTAGGCACCCGCGCCCACCACCAGCAGCGTCGCGCCCAGCGCGGATGCGAGCGAGAGGTCGATCGGGAAGACGCCGACAAGCCGCGCGATCTCGGTCGCGACCACGGGGTAGCCGATGCGCTGGCCGATCACCAGCGGCGTGCCGTACTCGCCGATCGCCGAGGCGAACGCGAGGAACCCGCCCGCGAGGAGCGCCGGCGCGAGCAGCGGCACGACCACGAGCCGCAGACGCGTCATGCGCCCGGCGCCGGCGCTGGCGGCCGCCCAACCGAGGCCGCTCGGCATGCGGGCGAGCTGCGCACGCAGCGCGAAGTAGACCAGCGGCGCGTAGTTCACGGCCATCAGCACCGCCATGCCGGCCACGCTGTAGAGCGCGTCCTGGAGCAGCACGCCATCCACGCCGAGCCGCGAGGCGTAGCCGCGCCGCCCGACCACCTGCGTCCACGCCAGGCTGACCAGGAAGGGCGGCGTCAGGAACGGCACCGCCATGACCAGGTCGAGCCAGCGCGCGGCCCGCGAGCGGTCGGCCAACAGCGCGGCCGGCAGCGCGAACGCGACCGAGAGGAGCGTCACCCAGGCGCCGAGCCACAGCGTGTTCGACCAGGCCCGCACCACGCGCTCGGCGCCGAGGTCGGCGAGGCCCAAGGGCCGGGCGCCCCACGCCTCGGCGAACACGACCGAGGCCGCCACCATCGCCAGCGGGTAGACGACCAAGCCGGCGACGACCAGCGCCAGCGCCGCCCGCCCCAGCCAGGCGGCGGGGCGGGCGGACGAGAAGGGCCGGCGCAAAGACGCGCCCTGTGATCGTGACGAGTGGTCTGGCACCTCAGCGTTGCTGGACGATGCCCTCGACGATCTCGGTGCGGAAGCGCTCGACGATGGCGCCGACCGTGGCCGCCACCTCGGCGTCGTCCGCCGGCAGCGCGACGAATTCGCCCGGCACGGGACGCTGCGCGGGGACGCCCTCGCGCGACGGGATCAGGTAGACGTTGGCGACCAGCGCCTGGCCCGCCTCGGAGAGCATGAAGTCGATGAACGCCTGGCCGCCCTCGGGGTTGGGGGCGCCGTCCTGCAGGAACACGGGGCGCAGCGCCACGGCGGTGCCCTCCTCGGGGTAGACGATCGCGAGGGCCTCGCCGCGGGCGATGTTGCCGTAGCTGATGTAGTCGACGCCGGCGATCGTGGCGCGGCG
>SLSM01000208.1 GCA_007130445.1 Trueperaceae bacterium
GGCTGGCGATGCTCGGCTCCGGGCTGGCGGTGCGCGCCGGCGAGCACCTCTCCGTCGACGTGGTGACCAGGCAGTTGCCCAAGACCGTCCAGCGCTGGCTCGAGCGCCTGGTGTGGCTCGGCGTCGCCGCCTTCGGCGTGTATCTCGTCGCGTACGGCTGGGAGCTGTCGCAGCGCACCATGCTGCAGACCTTCTCGGCCACCCGGCTCCCCGTGGGCTGGATGTATCTCGGTATCCCGTTCGGAGGCGCTCTCGTCGCCTTCTACTCCGTGCGCAACGTGTTCAGGCCGCCGGTCGCCGACCTCGACGCAGTGGTCGAGATCGCGCAGGTCCGGGGCAACTGGACCGTTCGGCTCACGATGGCTGCGATCCTGGCGTTCATCGGCGGTGGCGCGTTCGTGGTGTTCGGGGCCGACGTGCTCATGGGCCCGGTCGGCGTGCTGCTCGGCGGCGTCGCGCTGCTGATGCTGCTCGGCGTTCCGATCGCCATCGCCCTCGGGATCGCCTGCCTGGCCACCGTCCTCACGCTCGACCTCCCCCCCTTGATCGTCGCCCAGCGCATGGCCAACGGGGTCAACTCCACGCCGCTCCTCGCCATCCCGTTCTTCATCCTGGCTGGGTTGATCATGGCCGAGGGCGGCATCGCCAGCCGGCTGGTCGAGTTCGCGCGCGTCCTCGTGGGACCCATCCGGGGCGGCCTGGCGATGGTGAACGTCGTGTCGTCGATGCTGTTCGGCGGCGCCTCGGGCTCCGCCGTCGCCGACGTGTCGGCCAACGGCTCCATCCTGATCCCGATGATGAAGAAGAAGGGCTACGACGCCGACTTCAGCGTCGGCGTCACGGTCGCGAGCTCCGTGCAGGGCATCATCATCCCGCCCAGCCACAACGCCGTCATCTACAGCCTCGCCGCCGGCGGCGTGTCGATCAGCGCGCTCTTCCTGGCGGGCTACGTGCCCGGCATCATGATCGGCGTGGCGCTGATGCTCGCCTGCTACGTGCTGGCGCTGCGTCGCGGCTACCCGTCGGACAGCCGGCCGCCGCCGCTCGAGTCGCTCAAGGTCTCGCTCGTCGCCATCCCCGGGCTGGCCGTCGGCCTGATCATCGTCGGCGGCATCGCCTTCGGCTGGTTCACGGCGACCGAGGCAGCCGCGATCGGCACGGTGGTCGCCTTCCTGGTCGCGACGCTGATCTACCGCGAGATGAGCCCGCGTAAGCTCTGGGTCGCGACGCTGCAGGCGGTGCGCACCATCTCGATCGTGATCTTCCTGATCGCCACCGCCAGCGCCTTCGCGTGGCTGATGGCCTACCTGCGCATCCCCACGCTGCTCGCGAACGGGATCCTGTCGGTCACCGACAACCCCATCTTGCTGATGGCCATGATCAACCTGCTGCTGCTGATGCTCGGCGCGATCATGGACATGGCACCCCTGATCCTGATCCTGACGCCCATCTTGCTGCCGATCGTCACGGCCGACCCGATCAACATGAGCGCGGTGCACTTCGGCATCGTCCTGCTCCTGAACCTCGGTCTCGGCCTCACCACGCCACCGGTGGGCACGGCGCTCTTCGTCGGCTGCGCCATCGGCAAGATCCGCATCGAGCGCGCCAGCCGAGCGATGGTCTTCCTGTGGCCGCCGCTGCTCGTGGTGCTCCTGCTGGTCACCTACTTCCCCTGGTTCGTCAACGTCGTGCCGAACCTCTTCGGCGTGCGGCAGTGACGGCGGAGGCGTCTGCTGGCGGCGTCGGCGGCGGTGCGCGCACGGACGATCGACCCGTGCGCGTCGGTGTCGTCGGTGCCGGGATAGCGGCCGGCTGGTTCGTCGACCTGCTGCGGCGTTCGGGCGACGCCGAGTGCGTGGCCGTGCTGCGCGCACCCGGCGGCGACCGCGCCGAGGCCGGCGCACGCCTGGGTGTGCGTGCGCTCGACGACGCGGACGCGTTCTACGGTCTCGGCCTCGACGCCGTGGTCGTCACCTCGCCCAGCGGCCTGCACGCCGAGCACGCCAGCACGGCGCTCGAGCACGGCTGCCACGTGCTGGTCGAGAAGCCGATCACGATCACGGGTGCCGCCGGCGAGCGCCTCGTCGCACTCGCGCACCAGCGTGACCTGCGGCTCGGTGTCGTGTTCCAGCGGCGCGCGGATCCCGTCTTCCGCCACGTCGCGGCGGCGATCCACGGCGGTGCGATCGGCACGGTGGTGGCCGTCGGCCTCACGCTGCCCTACCACCGCGACGACGCGTACTACGCCAGCGCCGCCTGGCGCGGCACCTGGGCGCTCGACGGCGGCGGCGTGCTGATGAACCAGGGCATCCACCTGCTCGACGTGTTGGTGTGGTGGTTCGGCGACCCCGACGACGTGCGGGCGTTCGCGGCCACCCAGGCGCGTGCCGTCGAGGTCGAGGACACCGCCGCCGTGGCGCTGCGCTTCGGCCCTGGCCCGGCAGCGGGCGCCCTCGGCACGGTGCTCGCCACCACAGCGTCGTCACCCGGACACCCGCACGCGCTCGACGTGCTCGGCACACGCGGCAGCCTGCGCCTCGAGGGCGAGCGCGTGGTGCGATGGGACGTCGCGGGCGCGCCGCCGCCGAACGCGAGCGAGACGGCCGACGGTGGCGCGCGCGACCCGCGCGCCACCGACACCACGAACCACGGCCGCGTGCTCGCCGACTTCCTGGTGGCGCTGCGCGAGGGGCGCGAACCGCTCGTGGACGGCCGCGAGGCGCTGCGCTCGCTCGCGCTCGTGGAGCGGGTCTATCGGGCGGCCGGACTGCGCTGAGTCGGCCTGGTGGCAGCGCTCGACCGGGCTTCCGACGTTGCTTCCCGTGGGTGCGCGTGACGCGGCTCGACACGCGCGGCGCACCGAGCGCCTATAATCAGCGTGCTGGAAGGCCACAATTCGACCCGGTCGCGCACCCCACGCGGCCACGCCCCGAAAGGAGCACACCCCATGCGGAGCCTCGTGCCGAAGCCGCTGGCCGTGTTGGCCCTCGCCGCGATGGTCGTCGTCGGCGTCGCCCACGCGCAGAGCACCGCGACGGTCCTCCTCCCGGAGGACCTGGCGACCATGAACCCGTACACCACGACGGCGCTGATCACCATGCAGGTGGTGCCGGCGATCGTCGAGCCCCTCGTCGGGGTCGACCCGGACGGTCAGTACTATCCGATCCTGGCTCGTGAGGTGCCCACCGTCGCGAACGGCGGCGTCAGCGAGGACGGCCGCACCGTCACGTGGCGGCTGCTCGAGGGCGTCGTCTGGTCCGACGGAGCCCCCGTGACGGCGGACGACGTGGTCTTCACCTACGAGGCGGCCACCACGGGGACCGACACCGTGAGGGCCGGCGCGTTCGCCGCGATCGAGGCGATCGAGGCCGTCGACGACACGACCGTGGAGGTCCGCTACGGCGAGTACAACTCGTCGTACCTCGACCAGTTCCAGTGGGGCATCCTGCCGCGGCACGCCACCGGCGACCCGGCCGACATGTCGACCTGGGGCTTCAACCGCGCGCCGATCGGCACGGGCCCGTTCGCCCTGGCCGAGTGGCGCACCGGCGATCGCATCATTCTGGAGGCGAACGCGCGCGTGCGCGAGGAGCGCGCTCCACGGCTCGAGCGCGTCGTGTTCATGGTCGTCCCGAGCGAGGAGACGCGGGCCGCCATGATGCAGCGCGGCGACGGCGACGTGATGCTGTGGCCCGGTACCAACCTGCGCGACGTGTGGGACGCCACGGAGCTCGTCAACCTCGACACCGCGCCCGAGATCTGGATCCTGCGCATGTTCCTCAACCTCGGCGAGCGCGGCAACCCGGTCGAGGGGCAGGCGCCGCACCCCATCCTCGGTGACGTCCGCGTGCGCCAGGCCCTCGCCTACGGGATCGACTACGACCTGCTGATCGACGTCCTGGCCGAGGGGCGCGTGCTGCGCGCCACGTCGCCGTTCCAGCTCGGTTGGTACGCCTGCGAGCAGGACGGTTACACGTACGACATCGAGCGCGCGGCCGCGCTGCTCGACGAGGCCGGCTGGATGATGGGTGACGACGGCGTGCGCGTGGCGCAGGGTGCGCCGCACGCGCCGGACGGCACGCGCCTGAGCCTCGAGATGGTCGGCTACAGCGACTTCCGGCTGCTGGAGCAGACGATGCTCGTGATCGGCGACCTGTACCGCGACCTCGGCGTCGCGACCGAGGTGCGCACGGTCGAGATGAGCGTCCTGTTCGGCGGTTGGAGCGATCGCGCCGCGCGCAAGACCGGCGACTTCGACATCCTCGTCTACGACACCGGCACCGGCATCAACCCGCAGCTGCACGTGTTCGACCTGCTCCACTCGAGCAACATCCCGCGCGAGGAGAACGACGGCGCCGGCGGCAACTACGCGCGCTGGTCGAACGCGCGCGCCGACGAACTGCTCGAGCTTGGCGGCACCAGCCCCGACCTGGACGAGCGGCGCGCGGCCTACTGCGAGGTCGCCGAGTTGGTGCACGACGACGTCCCTCAGATCTTCCTGTACCAGTTCGCGGGCGGCCACGCCTACGCGTCGCGGCTGCAGGCCTTCCAGACGAGCACCTGGGCCGGACTGGCGTGGAACATCGCGGACTGGCACCTCGAGTAGGACCGGCCGCCTCGTGACCACGACGCCGCGGTGGGAGGCCCCGCTCGGCCTCCCACCGCCCGCATGACGCGCTACGTGGTGCGGCGGCTGCTGGAGAGCGTGCCGCTGCTGATCGTCGTGAGCGCGCTGGTGTTCGCGCTGCTGCAGGCGAGTCCCGGCAGCCCGCTGGCGCAGCTCGAGCGCGACCCGACCATCACCCAGGCCGACCTGGAACGCATCGCGCTCGAACGCGGCCTGCTCGACCCAGCGCCCGTCCAGTACGCGCGCTGGGTCGCGGGCGCGCTCCGCGGTGACTTCGGTCGCTCCATGCAGACCGGCCGACCGGTGACCACCGAGATCCTGGAGCGTCTCCCGAACACGGCCGTCTTGGTGCTCACGGCGTTCGTGTTCACGCTGCTGGTCGCCATCCCGGTCGGCGTGCTCAGCGCCGTGCGCCAGTACTCGCCGTTCGATCACGCGGTCACCACGCTGGCGTTCATGGGCCAGTCGATCCCGATCTTCTGGCTCGGTCTGATGCTGATCCTGGTCTTCTACTTCGCGCTCTCGAACCCCTTCACGGGCGGCCCGCTCTTCCCGCCGGGCGGCATGGCGACCACCGGCATGGAGCACTCCTGGACGAACCGCGCCTGGCACCTGGTGCTGCCGGTGGTGATGCTCTCGAGCACCTGGGTGGCGTGGTACACGCGGTTCCTGCGGGCCTCGATGCTCGAGGTCCTGAACCAGGACTACGTCCGGACCGCGCGGGCCAAGGGCCTGGCCGAGCGGCGTGTCGTGTTCCGCCACGCGCTGCGCAACGCCGCACTGCCGCTCGTCACGCTGATCGCGCTCGACCTGCCGATGGTCTTCTCGGGCGCGCTGTTCACCGAGACGATCTTCAGCTGGCCGGGCATGGGCAGGTTGTTCTTCCAGTCCGCGCTGCGCCGCGACTACCCGGTGCTCATGGCGATCGTCATGTTCACCTCGGTGCTGATCGTGGTCGCCAACCTGCTGGCCGACGTCGCCTACGCCTACATCGACCCCAGGATCCGTTATGACTGGTGAGCCGGGCGCCGGTTCCGCCTCGGGCACCGGCCGCGGTGCACGTGCGCCGCAGCCCGTGAGCGCGTCCTCCACCGGCTGGCGTCTCACGGCGCGGCGCTTCGCCCGCAACCGCCTGGCGGTGGTCGGACTGGTCGTGTTCCTGGCGGTCACGCTGGCCGTGACGCTCGCGGGCCTGTCGCCCCACGACCCGGATCGGACGAACCTGCGCGAGCGCTTCGCCGCACCGAGCCTGACCCACCCGTTCGGGACCGACGACCTCGGCCGCGACACGCTCACCCGCGTGCTCTACGGCGGCCGCATCTCCCTGCTGGTCGGCTTCCTGTCGATGGGCTTCGCCATCACGGTCGGGACCGTGGTCGGCGGTCTGGCCGGCTACTCGGGTGGCTGGCTCGACTCGCTGCTCATGCGCGTCACCGACCTGTTCCTGTCGCTTCCATCGCTGTTCGTGTTGATCGTCCTGAGCACGATGCTGGCGGACACGCCCTTCGCCCGCGCCTACGGCGGCACGCTCATGATCGTGCTGATCATCGGCGCGCTGTCGTGGATGGTGGTGGCGCGCATCGTGCGCTCGAGCTTCCTGTCGATCCGCGAGCAGGCCTTCGTCGAAGCCGCCCGGGCCAACGGCGCGGGCCATGCGCGCCTGATGGTGCGCCACGTCTTGCCGAACGCGCTCGGCCCGATCTTCGTCCAGGCGACGCTGCAGGTGGCGGTGGCGATCATCGCCGAGTCGGGGCTCTCGTACCTCGGCTTCGGCATCCAGCCGCCGACCGCCACGTGGGGCAACATGCTCAAGGACGCCCAGACGTACCTGACGA
>SLSM01000023.1 GCA_007130445.1 Trueperaceae bacterium
GGCGCTCCTGCAGCTCCGTGCCGGACGCGATGTAGACGATCGCCAGGATGGCGAAGATGTACGCCTGGATGACGCCGATCAGCAGGCCGAAGGCCTGCATGACCACGGGGAACAGCAGCGGAGCGATGCTGAGCAGGATCGCAGCGATCACCGCGCCGCTCATCACGTTGCCGAACAGGCGCACCGCCAGCGCCAGCGTGCGCGACAGCTCGCCGAAGATCGTGAACGGGAGCAGCAGCGGCGACGGGCGCAGGTAGTTGCCGAGGTACGAGCGCAGGCCGACCTTCGCGATGCCGAACGCGGGCACCGCCACGAACACGCACAGCGCCAGCGCCGCGGCGGTGGAGAGCGATCCGGTGGGCGCCTCGAAGCCCGGCACGACCGAGAGCACGTTCGAGGTCACGATGAACAGGAAGAGCGTGCCGACGAAGGGGAGGTAGGGGCGCGGGTCCTGGCGGGTGACCTCGTGGATCTGGTCGAGGAGGAAGGCGACGAGCGCCTCCAGCACGTTCTGCCCGCGGCCCATGCCGGCGCCCGCCGACAGGCCGCGCGTCACGGCCCAGCTGACGATCACCAGGAGCGCCATGACCGCCCAACTGAAGACCAGCGTGGCGTTGACCGTCCACGGTCCGAGCGTGAACAGGGCGATCTCGTCGGGGCTGAGCCTCATCTGCCACCCCCCGTCGCGAGCGTCGTCGCCTGCAGCGCGAAACGCACCGCCAGGAACCCGACGAAGGCGGCGAGCAGCGGCGCGACGCCCTGCAGCGCCAGGAGCACGAAGGCGGGCAGCACCGCCAGCGAGCGCGCCGCGTACGACACGAGCAGCGCGCGCTGCGGCCGCCGCCAGGTCGGCAGGCGCCGCACCGTCCACGACAGGCCGCCGAAGTACAACGCTCCGAGCGCCAGGCCGGCGACGAGCCCCGGGAGCAGGGAGGGGACGCTCATGGTGCGTGCCGCCCCTCAGCGGTCGTGGTCATCCCAACCCCCCTCCCTCCGGAGCCAGTACCAGGCGTTCAGGCAACCGACCACCAAGCCGACCAGCATGAGCATCAGCGTCCAGACGTAGGGCGAGTCGACGCTGCGGTCGATCCACACGCCGAGCGCGATGCCGATCAGGGTGGGGACGGCGACCGACCAGCCGACCAGGCCGAACATGCCGAGCCCGTAGCCGAGGCCGTGCCGACCCTCGCGGCGCGAGCGGGAGCGCCGCTCGCCCTTGCGGGCGACCTCTTCGAGCATCGCCTCGTGCGGCGCGTCCGGGTCGCCGCGTCGCCGGTCGCCGCGTCGGGTCGAGCGCTCAGGCGCCATGGCGCCCCCGCAGCTGACCGAGCCGCCGCACCACGTCGCCCTCGAGCCGCGCGAGGGTGGCGCGGGCGCGCTTCTCGCGTTCGCTCTGGACGGCGAAGCGCTCTCGCACGGCGCGGGCGGCCGCCTCGGCGTCCGCTGCCGGTTGCGCCCGCTCGCAGGCCACGCGCACGTCGTCGCCCACCTTCACCAGGACGCCGTGGTCGACGGCGACCACGGCCTCGGCACCGTCCGGGCGCAGGTACGTGAGCAGCCCCGGCACCAGCACCGTGGCGAGGTCGACGTGCCGTGGCAGCAGGCAGAAGTGCCCGGTGGGCGACTCCGCGATCACCTTCGTCACGCGTTCGTCCAGCAGCACCTCGGTGGGGACGCTGAGCAGCAGCCTCACAAACCCGCCTCCGTCAACGCGCCGATCATGTAGAGCCGCGCCTCGGGGACGTCGCCGAGGTCGTCCGCCAGGATGCGCTCGCAATCGGCGAGGGTGTCGCCGAGCCCGACGGCGCGCCCCGCCTGGCCGGTGAAGGCCTCGGTCGTGTAGAAGGGCTGCGTGAGGTAGCGCTCGAGCCGGCGGGCCCGACCGACCGTGCGCTGGTCCTCCTCGCTGAGCTCCTCCAGCCCGAGCATGGCGATGATGTCCTTGAGGTCGTCGTACACGGCCAGCGTCTGCCGGACGGCGCGAGCGATCCGATCGTGGCGCTCGCCCACCGCCACCGGCGTGAGCATGGCGGAGTTCGAACGCAGCGGATCGATGGCCGGGTAGAGGCCCTGAGCGGCGCGGTCGCGCGACAGCACCACGCTCGCCGAGAGGTGCGCGAAGGCGTGCACGACAGCTGGGTCGGTGAAGTCGTCGGCGGGCACGTACACCGCCTGCACGGCGGTGATCGCGGCGGCGGCAGTGCTGGTGATGCGCTCTTGCAGCTCGGCCAGTTCGGTCGCCATGGTGGGCTGGTAACCCATGCGCGACGACAGGCGCCCCATCAGGCCCGACACCTCGGCGCCGGCCTGCACGAAGCGGAACACGTTGTCGATCAGCAGCAGCACGTCGCGTCGCGCGTCGTCGCGGAAGTACTCGGCCATCGTCAGCGCCGTGTGCCCGACGCGGAAGCGCGCCCCGGGCGGCTCGTTCATCTGGCCGAACACCAACACCGTGTGCTCGGCGACGCCGGCGTCGCGCACGTCGCGGATCAGCTCCTCGGCCTCGCGCGAGCGTTCGCCGATGCCGCAGAAGAGGCTCACGCCGCGGTGACGCGACGCCATGTGGTGGATCAACTCGGTGATGAGCACGGTCTTGCCCACGCCGGCGCCGCCGAAGAGGCCGGCCTTGCCGCCACGCTCCAGCGGGGCGAGCAGGTCGATCGCCTTGATGCCGGTCTCGAGGACGTCGGTGGTCACCGACTGGGCGTCCAGCGGCGGCGGCGCCTGCAGCACCGATCGCATACGCGTGGCGCCCAGCGCGCCGCCCTCGTCGATCGTCTCGCCGAAGACGTTGAACACGCGGCCGAGCACCTCGGTTCCGACCGGCACCTGCTGCAGCGCGCCGGTGTCGCGCACGCGCACGCCGCGGGCGAGTCCCTGGACGGGTGTGGCTGCCACGCACCGCACGGTGTGCAGGTCGAGGTGCGTCATGACCTCGAGCCGCACCGTGGGGTCGGCACCCGCGAGCAGCAGGTGGTGCAGCGGTGGCAGGGCGGCCTCGAACACCACGTCGACCACGCCGCCGCGAACGGCGACGACCGTGCCGGTCGGTGCTCGCTGACGCTCCACGACACTCACCTCGAGTGGCAGCGCGAGCCTGCGGAGATCGCCCCCTCTACGGTAGCCGACACGGAGCGGACAGGTGACCCGTCCGCACCGCGGCCGGTTCGGGACGGGCGGTGGAACATGACGGCGCGACGCTCCCGCGGGTGTGCGGGGGCGTCGCGCCGTCGTTCGGTCGTCGCTCTGACCTCTCCGGTCGTCGGTCAGGCGTTCGTCGGTCGTCGGTCAGGCGCTGCTCAGTCGATGCCGACGTCGGCGCAGCTGACGATGGTGGCCATCTGGTCGGGGGCGAGGTGCACCATCAGCGCGTGCGGGGCGCCGACGATCCACTCGAAGGGGACGTCGACCGTGACGCTGGTGCGGCCGGTGTCGCCGTCGATGTTCGGCAGCGGGATCACGACGCCACCGGCGCTGCCGCAGCGGCCGGTGTGGAAGTGGATGGGGTGGTTGCCGCCGGCGGGCGTGCCGTCGAGGACGACCTGGACGTTGGTCATGCCGTTACCGAGATCGATGATCGAGGCCGTGCCGGAGACGCCGACGCCAGCGGTGTCGGGCATGGTGAGGAACACGTAGCCGCTGGCGAGCGTCTGGCCGCTGAGCGCGGCGAGGACCGCCTTGGGCAGGAGCACCGCGTCGATCACGTGGATGACACCGTTCTCGGCGACGATGTCGGTCGCGACCACGTTCGCCTGGTCGACCATGACGCCCTCGTCGGTGGACACGGAGAGGAACTCGCCCTGGACGGTGCGGGCCTTGCTGAGGTTCACGACGTCGGCGGCGCGCACGTCGCCCGACACGACGTGGTAGGTCAGCACGGCGGTGAGCACGTCGACGTCGGCGAGCACGGCGTCGAGCGCGCCAGCGGGCAGCGCGGCGAAGGCGTCGTTGGTGGGAGCGAACACAGTGAAGGGGCCGTCGCCGGAGAGGACGTCGACCAGGCCGGCGGCCGTGACGGCCGTGACGAGCGTGCTGAAGTCGTCGTTGCCGACGGCGATGTCGACGATGGTCTGCGCCGAGCCGATGCTCAGAGCGAGGGCGGTGACCAGACAGATGGCGATGCGCTTCATGCAGTACCTCCAAGAACGTGACACCGGGTAACGGTTCACGAGTAGGGTAGCGGTCACCGGAGTCATCCACTGGAAGGCACGCCACCATCGCCCTCGGCGTAGACTCGCCCGGCATGCTCGAACCGTCCCCTCGCCTCGCACGCCGCATCACCCTGGCACTGCTGGCCGTCCAATCACTCGGCTCGGCCGGCTCGATCGGGGTCGCCACGGTCGCGGCCATCGTGGGCGCAGAGCTCTCGGGCCGCGCGTCGCTGGCCGGTGCGCCGGGCGCGACGTACCAGGTCGGCGTCGCCTTCGCGGCGCTCCTGTGGGGGACGCTCTCGGACCGGCTGGGGCGCCGCAACGCGCTCTCGCTCGGCCTCACGACCGGCGTGATCGGTGCGTTCGGCGCCTTGTTGGGGGTCGTCACGGGCAGCTTCGGCGTGCTCCTGCTCGGCCTGGTGGTGATGGGGTCTGGCACGGCCTCGGTGCAGCTCGGCCGCTTCGCCGCAGCAGAGGTCAACCCGGTCGAGCGCCGCGGGCGGGCCGTGGCGACGGTGGTCCTCGGCGGCACCTTCGGGTCGGTCGTCGGCCCGACGTTGGTGGCGCCGACCGGAGCGATCGCCAGCGGCTTCGGCTGGAGCGAACTCGGTGGCCCCTACCTCACCGTGATGGTCGTGTACCTGCTGTCGATCGTGGTGCTGCAGCTGGCGCTGCGGCCCGATCCGAAGGTGATCGGTGAGGCGATCGGCCGCGCCTCCCCCGCCCCGACGCGCACCATCGCGCGGCCCCTGGGCGAGCTGGTGCGCGACCCGATGGTGGTGACGGCCGTCGTCACGGTCGTCCTGGCGCACGCGGTGATGGTCGGGCTGATGCAGATGACGTCGCTCCACATGCGCGACCACGCGCACACCTTGGCGGGCATCTCGCTGGTGTTCTCGAGCCACACCTTCGGCATGTTCGCCTTCTCGGTCGTGACCGGTCAGCTGGCGGATCGCTGGGGGCGCATCCCGGTGATCGTGACGGGCGCACTGATCACCATCGCGAGCTGTCTGGCGGCGCCGCTCTCGCCGCAGCTGGTGCCGCTCGCGGTCGCACTGTTCGGCCTCGGGATCGGTTGGAACATGTGCTACGTGGCCGGCTCGGCGCTGTTGTCCGACGCCCTCTCGCCGGTCGAGAAGGCGCGCACGCAGGGGCTCAACGACCTCTTCGTCGGCCTGGCCGGCGCGTCGGCCATCCTACTCTCCGGCATGCTGTTCGCCGGCGCAGGCTACGCCGTGATGGGCATCACCGGCGCAGCTCTGACGATGCCGATCCTGCCGCTGATGGCGTGGCTGCGGCGGCACCGGGCCGATCCGATCGCGCACTGAGACGTACGCGGACGCAGCCGCGAACCAGCATCCGTGCGTCGGCACCCTCCGGTATACCTGGTAGAACCGTTGGTAGCATCTACCATTCGGAGGTCGCCGTGGCGATGACCATCAAGGACCCCCACGTCCACGATCTCGCGCGGCGGCTGGCCGAGCGGCGCGGCACGAGCCTCACCGCTGCCGTGCGAGCAGCGCTCGAGGAGGCCCTCGCCCGCTCGGGACCCCTCGCGCGTCGCGACGCCATCGCGCGCCACTGCGCCGAGCTGCCGGTGCTCGACGAGCGCTCGTCCGACGAGATCCTGGGATACGACGAGCGCGGACTCCCGCGGTGATCGTCGTCGACACGAGCGCCGTCGTCGCAGCCCTCACCGGCGAGGCCGCGAGCGAGCACGTCACCGCGACCATCGCGGCCGCGCCGGCCTGCCTCATGTCGGCCGCCTCCTACGTCGAGTGCGCCATCGTCCTCACGGCCCGCTACGGCGAGCAGGGCGCGCACCATCAGAGGCTCTTCCTGCACGAGGCCGGCATCGACGTCATCGCCGTCGACCGGGACCTGGCAGAACTCGCGCTCGACGCCTGGACGCGCTACGGTCGCGGTCGCCACCCTGCCGCACTGAACTACGGCGCATGCTTCGCGCACGCGCTCTGCGTATCGCGCGGCGCTCCGCTCCTCTTCGTGGGCGACGACTTCGCCGCGACCGATCTCGCCCGAGCCTGAGCATGGGCGCCGAGACGCGGGAGCACCGGACCACACGAGCGCGCCCCGACCGTCTCGGTCGGGGCGCGCTCGTTCGTGCCTCGCGGTGCGTTGCGTGACCAGTGCTGGCCACGGTCGCTACCGGTCGTTCAGCGGTTCTTGGTGATCAGGTGCGCGTCCTGGAAGGTGTTGGGGCTGTACGGGTGCACGCTCCAGCCGCCGATCCAGGGGTGGTACAGCGCGGTCTCTTCGGTGTAGTTGATGAAGGCGTAGGGCGACTCCTCGA
>SLSM01000142.1 GCA_007130445.1 Trueperaceae bacterium
TCACGTCGCGGTACTCGGCGTACCCCTTGTGGACGAGCGCTCGGGCGGCGCCGGGGCCGACGTCGGCGGCGCGCGCGAGCTCGGCGGCACTAGGGACGGGACCGTGCTCCTCGAGCCATGCCAGCGCGCGCCGCTGCGCCTCGCGCGCGCGGCCGTCGAGCTCGGCATCGGCGCCGCGCAGCGCGCACAGCATGCGCTCGCGCGCCGGTCGGACTCGAACCCGCTCCTCCACCAGACCGTGCTCGCGCCAGGTGCCGAGCACCTCGGGGCGCAGCGTCTCCGCGTCGTGCCACCCTCCGCCTGCCAGGGCGTCGGCGCCCTCGCCGAGGCCCTCGGCGTCGACGCCCTCGACCAGGCGCACGCCGTGGTCGAGGGGCAGGTCGAGACCGACGGGGAGCATCGTGGCCAGCGCCAATCCGACCGGTGCCGCCGTGCGAGCCGCCTGCGCCTTGATCATGCGCCTGGCCGGGGCGAGCAGCCACGGGGACTCGTCGATGCAGGCGATGGCCTCACGGAGTTCGAGCGCAGCGGCGACGCCGACGTCGACGACCTCGGCCACCACGCCGATGCGCAGACCGCCCTGCCACGGAACGACCACGCGGACGCCGGGGGGCGCCTCGGATCGTCCGTGCGGGGCGAGGAAGGTGAAGGCCGGCACCGGGAGCGGCAACCAGACCTCGAGCGCGCGTGGCACGCGGCAGTCTACCGCCGTCCCGGCAGGGCGCTCTGGTAGGCTGTGCGCGTGCCGGATCCCAGCGATCACCTGGCCCCGGGAGCGCGTCGCTACGCAGCAGCGGGCGTCGACCTCGAGGCCTCCGACGAGACGATGCGACGCATCGGCGCCGCCGTCAGGTCGACCTACACGCCGGCCGTGTTGGCCGGCATCGGCGCGTTCGGCGGCCTCTTCGCGCTGCCTGACGACGTGAGCGAGCCGGTGCTCGTCGCGTCGACCGACGGCGTCGGAACGAAGACGATGCTGGCGACGGCGTTGGGGCGCCTCGACACGATCGGTCGCGACATCGTCAACCACTGCGTGAACGACATCCTCGTCCAGGGCGCCAGGCCGTTGTTCTTCCTCGACTACGTGGCCAGCAGCCGCTTGGAGCCGAGCGACGTCGCCGCCGTCGTGCAGGGCGTCGCGGCCGCGTGTCGCGAGGCTGGGATGGCGCTGCTCGGGGGCGAGACGGCCGAGATGCCTGGGGTGTACGCCCAGGGCGAGCTCGACCTGGTGGGGACGATCGTGGGCATCGTCTCGCGCCCGAGGATCGTGACGGGCGCCGACGTGGCCGTCGGCGACGTGTTGCTCGCGTTCGCGTCCGAGGGGCTGCAGACGAACGGCTTCAGCCTCGCGCGCCAGATCCTGGCCGGGCGCCTGAGCGCGCCCATGCACCCCGGGGGGCGCTTGGGCGAGACGATCGGCGACGCCCTGATGGCGCCGCACAGGTCGTTCCAGCGTGCGCTGGCGCCGCTGCTCGAGACCGACCTGGTGCGCGCGGCCGCGCACGTGACCGGCGGCGGCATCCCGGGCAACCTCCCGCGGGTGTTGCCGCCCGGGCTGGGCGCAGAGGTCGACCCCGACGCCTGGACCCGGCCGCCGATCTTCGACTTGTTGCAGCGTGTAGGCGAGATCGACGAGAGCGAGATGCGCGCGGTGTTCAACCTCGGCATCGGGATGATCGCGGTCGTCCGGGCCAGCGACGAGGCCCGAGCGCGAGCGCTGTGTCCCGAGGCCCTCTGGACGATCGGGCGCGTGGTGGCTGGGAACGGCGTGCGCTTCCTGCGCTAGGCCCGTCTGCCATGCGCGCCGGTGGCGTCGTGGCGACGGTCGCTCAGGGGCGCAGCGTGATGGCGCCCACGAGCGCCGCTCGGGCCGCCTGGGTGGCGCCCGTGGCCTTGGCGTCGAGCGCCGGCAGCACGACCGTGAACACCGAGCCCTCGCCCGGCCGCGAGGCGACGTCGACGCTGCCGCTGTGCTGCTGGACGATCCAGCGCACGATGGCGAGGCCGAGCCCGCTGCCGTTGCCTCGCGTGGAGCGCGCCCCGTCGACGCGGTAGAAGCGGTCGAACAGGTGCGGGATGGCCTCGGACGGGATGCCTGGTCCGTCGTCGAAGACCTCGAGGCGCACCTCCTTCGCCGCCTGCGAGAGGTCGAGTCGGACGTGCCGAGCACCCGCGTTGAGCGCGTTCTGGACCAGGTTCAACACGACCTGCTTCAGGCGCTGGGGGTCGCCTTCCACCTCGACCAGCGGCCGGCCGCAGGCGACCTCGATGGTCGCCTGGCCGGCCACGGTCTGGAGCTCGTTCCGCACGGCCTCGACGACTTCGAGGAGGTTCATCGGCTGCTTGTCGATCGAGAATCCGGCGTCGGCGCGCGCGAGTTCCAGGAGGTCGTTGACGAGCTTGGCCATCCGCTCGCCCTCTTGCCGGATGACGGTGAGCGAGTCGACCTGCTCGGGGCTCGGTCGCGTCCGGCGCAGCAGGTAGTTCGCGTGACCGACGATCGCCGTGACGGGCGTGCGCAGTTCGTGGCTGGCGTCTGCCGTGAACCGCCGCTGGGTCTCGAACGACTCCTGGAGGCGGTCGAGCATGTGGTTGATCGCGACGGCGAGTTCGCGCATCTCGTCTTGCGAGCGCGGCACCGGTACGCGCTGCGAGAGGTCGCGCGACGACACGCGGGCGGCCCCTTGCGTGACGCGCTGGACCGGGGCGAGCACCTGGCGTGAGAGCCACCAGACGCCGAAACCGAACACCAGGAAGGCGCCGATCACGGCCAGGCCGAGGTCCTGTGCGAGCTGTTCGAGCGTCGCCTCGACCGCCGACGTCGGCACGCCGACGAGGATCGCCGCCGTGAACGTCAGGTTCTGCGAGGGGAAGGTGATCGCGGTGAGTTCGCCCAACACCCGCAGGCGCTCGCCGCCGGGGAGCGTCGCCAGGCCATCGAGCCGCTCGCCATCGACGAGGGCCTGCACGGTCCGGTCGGCGAGGAAGTCGAGCGGAAGGTCGGCGCTGGGGTTCTCCCGGAAACGCGTCGGATCGGTGTAGGTGAAGCCGTCGCGGATGTCGGCCACGCTGCCGGGGGTGATGCCCTGATCCGACAACAGAACGATTTGATAATACGCGTCGCCGGGCAGCCGCTGCAGGCCGGTGAGGATCGCACCGTCGGACAGGTCGGCGAACGCTTGGCGCGCGCGCTCCTCGACGGCCGACGACAGCGAGCGCTCGGTGAGCAGGTACACCGACACGGCCATCGCGGACAGGATGATCGCGATGAAGGCGCTGTAGAAGATCGTCAGGCGCAGCCTCAGCGTCATGCGTCAGACCGTGGAACCGGTCACTCCTCGCGCAGGACGTAGCCCACGCCGCGCACCGTGTGGATCAGGCGGCGCTCACCCTCCCCCTCGAGCTTGCGCCGCAGGTAGCCGACATAGACGTCGACCACGTTGCTCCCACCCGTGTACTCGGGCCAGACCTTCTCCTCGATCTCGAAGCGGTTGAACACCTTGCCGGGGTTGCGCGCGAAGAGCTCGAGCAGCTCGAACTCCTTGGCCGAGAGCTCGATGCGGCGCCCATCTCGGAACACCTCGCGGCCGTCGAGGTTCATCACCAGGTCGGCCACGCGCACCTCGCCGGTCACCGCCGGATTGACGCGGCGCAGGTGCGCCCGGACGCGTGCCAGCAGCTCCTCGATCGAGAACGGCTTGACCAGGTAGTCGTCGGCGCCCGAGTCCAGGCCGATCACCTTGTCGTCGACCGAGTCCTTCGCGGTCAGGATGATGATCGGCGTGTTGCTCGTCTTGCGGATGCGCCTGGCCACCTCGAGACCGTCCAGGACGGGCAGCATCAGGTCGAGGATGACCAGGTCCGGGTTGAGTTCGCGGAACTTCGAGAGCCCGGTGACGCCATCGAACGTCACCACCGTCTCGTACTGCTCGGCTTGGAGCTCGAGATCGATGAACTTCGCGATCTCCTTCTCGTCCTCGACGATCAAGATCAGTGGCCTGCGTTCCATGCTCCCGATGCTGTCACAACGATGGATGAGAACGTGCATCGAGGCACACGCAGTGTCGTGGCGGGGGCGCTCAGGCCTCCGGAGGGATCTCGATCGTGGGCTGCACGATCAGCCCCCGAGCCACGATCTCACCCGCCCAGGCGCGCGCACCAGGCAGCGAGTGGTCGCGCCAGTTGCCGCAGCGGCGCGGTTCGCAGCCGGGGATCGGGCCCTCGTGGTCGCGGACCGCGGCGAGCGCGGCGGTGGCCGCCTGGAGCATGCGCGCCTCGCCGGGATCGCCCAGCAGCGTCAGGTAGAAGCCAGTCCGGCAGCCCATCGGCGAGGCGTCGACCAGCACGGCGTCAGCCAGGTGGTCGCGCAGGTAGCCGGCCAGCAGGTGCTCGATGGTGTGCAGCGGCGCGGTCGCGATCTCCTGCACGTTGGGCTGCACCAGGCGCAGATCGAACTTCGTGACCACGTCGCCGCGCGGCCCTTCGTAGCGGCCCGCCGCCCGGACGTACGGGGCGCGGACGGCGGTGTGGTCGAGGTCGAACGATGCGACGCGCGTTCTCGGTCCCATGCGGCGGAGTGTACCCGAGACGCGCCCGCGCCGCCGTCGGCGCGCAGCGGTCCGCGACGCGGCAGCGACGGACGCACGCGCGTCGGCGCCGCGCGTCCGGTAGACTGCGGCCGCCGGGTCACGACCTCGGTCGGCGACCGGCGCTATCTCACCCGAGCGAAGGCGGTCGGAACCGTGCGCGAACGCGTGGCTATCTTCATCGACGGCAGCAACCTCTACAACGGGATGCGCGAGAACCTCCAGAGCACCCGCGTCAACCTCCAGGAGCTCATGCGGCAACTCTCCAACGGTCGCACCCTGGTCCGCTGCTACTACTTCAACGCTCCCCTGACCGACGACTACGACGAGGACCTGCGCGACGGGCAGCACCGCTTCTTCGAGTCGCTGCGCCGCATCCCCTACGTCACGGTGCGGCTCGGACGCCTGCACCGCCGCCACGACGGCTCGCTGGTCGAGAAGGGCATCGACGTGGCGATCGCCGTCGAGGCCCTGTCGCTCGCGCATCGCGGTGCCTACGACTGCTGCCTGCTGGTCTCGGGCGACGGCGACTACGTCGAGCTGGTCGAGGCCATCAAGCGCCACGGCCAGCACGTGGAGTGCGCCATGTTCAAGAACCAGTCCGCGGGCGTGTTGCTCGAGCACGCCGACGTGTTCCGCCCGCTCGACGAGCTCGACTGGACCAAGATCCTGTTCTGAGCGGCGGCGGCAGCGGCGCCCCTCGGTGCAGCGGCCATCGGGGCTGCGGCGGCTCGGCGGATCGGGCCCGGCGGATCGGGCCCGGCGGATCAGGCCCGGCAGATCAGGCCCGGCGGATCAGGCCTCGCTGCCCTGCGCGCCGCGCGCAGGGTACAGCGGCGACAGCACCGGTCGCAGACCGCTCGCGTCGTCGACGAACAGCTGCAGGTGCGGGTACGGGATCTGGATGCCGGCCGCGTCGAGCGCTTCCTTGCAGGCCTCGCGCAGTTGCGAGGTGACGCGTGGCTCCACCGCGATGTTCTCGGGAGCCAGCCAGTAGATCACCACCAGGTCGACCGACGAGTCGCCCAGCCCCGCCATGGCGACGGCCGGCTCGCGCCCCACCCCCCGCAGCACGTCCGGGTGCTCGCGCACGACGGGCAACAAGACCTCCCGTGCGGCCTTCGCCGACTCCTTGTAGGCGATGCCGATGGGGAAGCGCACCCGCAGCGGGCCCCCGGCGGTCAGGTTGATGATCGTGCCGGAGGCGACCTGTGCGTTCGGGATGGACGTCTGTACGTTGTCGCGGTCGACGATGAGCGTGGTGCGCAGCCGGATGCGCTCCACCCTGCCGACCCGACCCGCCACCTCGACCCAATCACCGATGCGGAAGGGCCGCTCGAGCAGCAGCGTGACGCCGGCGATGAAGTTGGCCAGCGTCTCCTGCGCGGCGAAGCCCACGGCGATGCCGACGACGCCCAGGGCAGTGACCACACCCAACACGTCGACCCCGAACTGGCCCACGACCGTGACGAAGCCGACGGTCGACAGCGCGACCGACAACACGTTGCGGAGCAGCTGTGCCAGCGACGGATCGAGCGTGTCGCGTCGAACGGCCTCGAGCAGCACGCGCTGCCCGATCAGCCAGGCGCCGAAGAACCCGAACACGAGCACCGCGCCGACGGCGGCCTGGGCCAGCACCACCTGCGGCAGGCCGAACTGTGCGAGCACCGCCAGGGCCGTCAAGACCGCGACCACGTAGCGGACCGCGGCGCGGGCCGCGCCGAGCGTCTCGGCCCCGACCGCGAAGCGAGCGGCGACACCGCGCAGCGCGCGGCCGGCCAGGCGCTCGACCAGCCAACCGCCGGCGAGCAGGAGCGCGACGACGATCACGCGTTGGGCGAGCGCGACCTCGTCGATGCGGGGCACGCCGTCGACGGTGGTGAACAGGTCGAAGGTGTCGAGCAGACCGCGCCAGGTCTGGCGTGCGACGTCACCCGCGAAGCCCACTGAACCGTCCATGCGGCAGCGTACCGCGGGCCACCTTCATCGTCCCTCCATCCACACGCCGGGGTGACGGCCGATGGTGGCCGTGATGGTAGCCTGGAGGACGAGGTCCAGTGGACCGCACGACACCCCAGAGGAGGCCCCATGCGCATCGTCACCACCCTGCTGGTCGCCGCGATCATCTCGCTCGCCGGCGCCCAGGACTACGTGTTCGGCATCGTGTACGACAGCCAGAAGTTCGACGGTTCCTTCAACGAGAGCACGTGGCGGGGCTTGGAGCTCGCCGTGGCCGACCTCGAGGCGGACTTCGACCTCGAAGTGGACCTGCTCGAGTTCGAGGGCACGCCCGACGCATCGGCGGGCGGCATGCGGACCATCGCAGCGGCCGGCGCCGAGCTGATCGTCGCCCCGGGCTTCCGCCACGCCGACGCGATCGCGTCCGTCTCGGCGGAGTTCCCCGACACCGCGTTCGTCCTGATCGACGATGTCCGCGAAGGTCCGAACATCCGCTCGGTGGTGTTCAAGGAGCACGAGGGCTCGTTCCTCGTCGGCTACATCGCCGGCACCCTCTCGCAGACCGGTGTCGTCGCCTTCGTCGGCGGGATGGACGTTCCGCTCATCCGCGCCTTCAACCTCGGGTACGAGGAGGGCGTGAAGTACGCCTGCCCGGACTGCACCGTGTTGAGCAACTACGTCGGTGTCACCGACGCGGCGTGGAACGACCCGGTTCGGGCCAAGGAGCTCGCGACCGTGCAGCAGGCGCAGGGCGCCGACATCATCTACGCGGCCGCGGGCGGTTCGGGCGATGGCGTGATCCAGTTCGTGACTGAGACGATGTGCTTCCGGCCAACGGCCCCGCTGCGCGAGACCGCGCTCGCGGACCAGCTGGCGCAGATCGAACCCTACACGGCCTATGCCCAGGCCTGCGCCGGCGCCCAGCCGCTGTTCTTCATCGGGGTCGACAGGAACCAGAACCCCGACGGCGACACCGACGGCAACCCGGCGACGCTCAACCACGGCCTCACGTCGATGCTCAAGCGCGTCGACGTGGCGTCCTATAACGCCGTGATGGACGTCGTGAACGGTACGTTCGAGCCCGGCACGCAGGTGCTCGGCCTGGCCGAGGAGGGCGTCGGCTTCGCGCTCGACGAGTACAACGAGGCGCTCATCCCGAGCGACCTGCTGGTCGAGCTCGAGGTGATCCGCGACATGATCGTGTCCGGTCAGCTGGTCGTCACCGACTACCGCACCCAGTAACACAGAACGACACCGTAATCGTGGGGCTCGGGTGCACGTCGCCCGAGCCCCACACGCGTGTGCGCGTGTCGGGCATCCGCAGGGACGTCCTCTCCGGGTGCCCGACGCGCGCTCGCGTCTGCTACCATCGTGGGTGCAGGGTGGGCCACCTGATCGCGGGGGCGGTTCGCACCGTCCTCGAGGAAAGTCCGGGCACCGTAGGGCAGGGTGCCAGCTAACGGCTGGGCGCGTAAGGCGACGGCACGTGCAACAGAGAGCAGACCGCCCGTCGCTCGACACGGGGCCCACAGGCCCCGAGTTGCGGCGGGTAAGGGTGAAACGGTGCGGTAAGAGCGCACCAGTGCCCGTGGTAACACGGGCAGCTAGGTAAACCCCACCTGGTGCAAGGTCCGATAGGGAGAAAGGGCTTGCCCGGCCCGCTACCATCTCCGGGTAGACCGCTCGAGGCGCGCGGCGACGCGCGTCCCAGAGAGATGATCAGGCGAGTGCGCCGCTGTGCGGCGTGCTCCGACAGAACCCGGCTTATCGGCCCACCTGCGAGGGAGCCGGCGACTTCGGTCGCCGGCTCTCTTCGTGCAACGCGGGCGGGCGATCGGCCCGAGCCGCCGGAGCATGTCGACACAGCCCTGCATCCGAGGAGCCGCCATGGACGACACCCGCAGCGGCGACGGTCCTAGCGTCCGCCGCCGGCCGCGCACGACGCCCGAACGAACGCACGCTGCCATCGCGAACGCGACCACGACAACGCCCACCACGCGCGCCACGAAGGAGGCGGCGCTCTTCTGCGCCCTTGCCATCGGCGCGTCGTGGACGTGGTGGGGCATCGTCGTCCTCGGGGTCGCCGCGTACGCCGGGGGCGGGGCCGGCTCCCTCGAACGGGCGTCGGTCGACGGACCCCTGGTCGCAGCGGGCATGGCGGGTCCGCTCGTGGCGGCCCTGATCATGCGGCTGTTCGTGCGCCGCGAAGGGTTGGAGGGCTCGATCGGCGCCGCTCGCCGGCCGGCGCTGTACGCCGGCGCCGTCGGCCTCCCCTTCGCCCTGGTGTGCGCCGCGCTCGCGCTCGCCGCGGCCTTCGGATGGGCAAGCGTCACCTGGGACGGCTCGCGCGCGACCGAGTTCCTGGCGCTCCTGGTCCTGATGGGGTGGTTGGCGGCGCGGACCGTGCGGCGATCGGTGGCGCACGGCCGTACGCGACGTGGGCGCCAGCGCTGAGCGAGAGCGCCGCAGTGCGGCGTGCTACGCCAGATCCCGGCTCGTCGGCCCGACCGCCAGGGGCACCCGCGACCTTCGTGAGGCCCGGGTGGGAGCGAGCGTGGGGAACGTGGCGTGACATGAGACGTGCGTGGGAAATCGTGGGAAACTGTGGTACACTCGACCATCTCGCGAGGAGGCCGACGCACCCCGATGTTCTCTGCACGACACCGCTCCTGGACGCCGTTCGCTCGCTTCGTCGCGGGCGCTTTCAGGGCTGTGCGTGGTGGCGGGGGGTGGGGCCGTGCCGTTCGGTGAGTACCGCTACGCCGTCGACGACAAGGGCCGCGTCATCGTGCCGCCCGCGTTCCGCGATTTCCTCGAGGACGGCATGGTGCTGACCCGTGGCATGGAGGGTTGCCTCTACGTGTTCCCGACGAGCGCCTGGAGCCGCATCGAGCAGCGCCTCGAGCAGCTCCCGCTGACCGACCGCGACGCGCGCAACTTCGTGCGCTTCTTCTACTCCGGCGCAGCCAAGGCCAAGCTCGACGGCGCCGGACGCGTGACCCTGCCACCGACCCTGCGCGAGTTCGCCCAGACCCAGGGGGCGGTCATCGTCGCCGGCGCGCCCAACCGGCTCGAGATCTGGAGCGAGGAACGCTGGACCGCCAACCTCGAGCACGTGATCGAGGAGCCTCCCGCCCCCGAGCTGCTGCGGGAGCTGGTCGGATGACGCCATCCGGGACTGCGACGGCGCCCCACGTGCCGGTCATGCTCGAGCGCTGCCTCGAGGCGCTGGCGATCGTGCCCGACACCTGGGTGGCCGACGCGACCTTCGGCGCCGGCGGCCACGCCCGCGCGCTGCTGGCACGCGGCGCGCGCGTGCTGGGCATCGACCGCGACCCTGAGGCCGAGACACACGCCGAGGCGCTGCGCCGCGACCTCCGCACGGCGGGACTCACCGACCCGGACGAGCGCTTCCGCTTCGTGCGCGGGAACTTCGCCGACATCGCGGCCCACCTCACGACCGCGGGCCTGACCCCCCCAGCGCCGCTCGCTGGCGTGCTCCTCGACCTCGGCGTCAGCTCGATGCAACTCGACGAGGGCGACCGCGGTTTCGCGTTCCGCCACGACGGTCCGCTCGACATGCGGATGGCCTCCGAGGGCCCCTCCGCCGCCGACGTCGTGAACACCTGGACCTTCGAGGCGCTTGCCGCCGCCCTACACCGCTACGGCGAGGAGCGCCACAGCCGCCGCCTGGCACGCGCGATCGTCGAGGCGCGCGAGCGCGCCCCCATCACCACGACCCAGACACTCGTCGACGTGATCCAGCAGGCGTACCCCGGCGGGCCACGGCGCGACCACCCCGCGCGCCGCACCTTCCAGGCGCTGCGCATCGTCGTCAACGACGAGCTCGGCGCGCTCGAGCGCGGCCTACGAGCGAGCGCAGAAGCCCTCGAACCCGGTGGCCGCCTGGTGGTGCTCTCGTACCACTCGCTCGAGGACCGCATCGTGAAGCACACGCTGCGCGATCATCCCGCACTCGAGCCCCTCACGAAGCGACCGCTGGAGGCGAGCCCGGCCGAGATCGCGGCCAACCCGCGGGCGCGCAGCGCCAAGCTCCGCGCGGCGACGCGCAGCGACGCGGTGACCACGTGACGCCGCTCGCGCGCCGCCTCACGGCGCTCTACCTCGCCATGCTCCTGCTCCTCGCGGCCCTCGGGGGCTACGGGCAGCAGCGCTTCTTGCACCAAGCGGCGTTGCTCGCGCGCAAGGACGCGGCCGTGATCGACCTGGCCGTGGCACGCTCCGCCGCCGCGAGCATCCAGGGGCCGCTGGCCGTCACCCACTGGGCGCGCGAGCGCGGCATGGTCCCGGCACCCGACGCGCTCGATGTCATCCCCGTCGCGCCATCGCCGCTCCCACCACCGACGCGCCGGCTTGCGACGCCGAGCCTGGAGGTCCGAACGATATGGCGCTGAACGAGTCACCACAGGGCACCGCCACCGCGCCCGAGCTGCGACTGCACCGGGGCTGGCTGCTGGCGCTCCTGCTGACGCTGCCGCTCGCGGCTTCGCTGGCGGGGTTCGCCGCCGTGCAGCGCGGGGCACCCGCGTGGCCCGAGGCGCTCGTCGAGCTCCCGGTGCGGGGACAGATCCTCACGAACGACGGCACGGTCCTGGCGGACGGGCCCGCCGAGGCTCGTCAGTACCCGCACGGCAGCCTCGCCGCGCCCTTGCTCGGCTTCACGGGCGCCGTGCAACCGGACGGCCGCTACGGCCTCGAGGGGCTCGAATACACGCTCGACGCGCGCCTCCAGACCGGTGAGTCCGTCGTGCTCACACTCGATCCGACCTTGCAGGCGGCCGCCGAGGCGCACCTCGCCGACGCCGTGATCGCGACCGAGGCCGAGAACGGCGCGGCCGTGATCATCGAGGTGGGCAGCGGCCGCGTGCTGGCCGCCGCCTCGTATCCGACCTTCGACGCCAACGCGTGGCGCGCCGCCGACCGCGACGCCTTGCAGAACCGCGCCTTCTTGCAGCACTACGAGCCGGGCTCGATCATGAAGCCGTTCGTGGTCGCGGCCCTGCTCGAGAGCGGACGGGTCGTGCCCGACGAGGTCGTCGACGCGCCCATGCACCTGCGGGTCGGCAACAAGACCTTCCGAGACGTGGCCCAGCACGATCCGCTCCTGAGCGTCGCCGACGTCCTGCGCTACTCGAGCAACAGCGGCACCATCGGGATCGCCCAGCGCTTCGAGAGCGCCGAACTCCACGCCTGGCTCGCCGCCTTCGGCTTCGGCCAGCCGATGCCGCTGCGCTCCACCTTCACGCGCTCCGGCCTGCTCAACCACTGGCAGGGGTGGGTGCCGCAGGACCACGCCTCGATCAGCATCGGCCAGGCGGTCGCCACCACCGCGCTCCAGATGGCCGCGGCGTACTCGATCATCGCCAACGACGGCGTGTACGTCGCGCCGCGCCTGGTCGAAGACGAGGTCGTCCCCGAGTCGCATCGCGTGCTCACACCCGAGGTGGCGATGACCGTGCGGCACATGATGCACTACACGGTGGAGGCCTCGAGCCTGCGCGCGAGCCGGGTTCCGGGGGTCAGCATGGCCGGCAAGACGGGCACCGCCGACGTGTTCGACGTCGCTGCCGGGGCGTACCTCCCGGGCGACTACACCGTGTCGTTCGCCGGCATGCTGCCGGCGGAGCGCCCCGAGGTCGTGATGGTGGTGTACGTCCAGAAGCCGCGTACCAGCACGTCGTCGACGCTGGTGGCCGCGCCGCTCTTCCGGGCGATCGGCAGCGAGGTCGTGGCGCACTGGGGCATCGCCCCCGGCGAGCGCATCGACGCCCGCGCAGAGTGACGGTGGCGCCGGCGCACGCTCCACGGGGCGCGTCCCGGGCCGGATCGAGCGCGTGCATGCACACTATCGTGTGTAAGATGTGTACGATACGCCACATGATGGCGGAGCGGCGGTGACCATGGAACGGCTCGACCTCCCCACCCTGACGGCGATCCTCGGCGACCTCGTGGAGTCGCTCCCCGATCTCCCCAGCGATGTCGCCGCCAGCGGACTCGCCGTCCACACCGACCACCTGCGCCCGGGCGTCGCGTTCGTCGCCCTCGCCGGAGCTCGCGGCCACGGCGTCGCCTACGCCGACGCGGCGCTCGCCGCCGGCGCCCCCTTCCTGCTCAGCGACCGCCCACACCCGCGCGCGGTGCTGGTGCGCGACGCCCACGAGGCCCTCGCGCGTCTCGGACGCCACGCCCGCGGCACGCGCCATGGCGCCGTCGTGGGCGTCACGGGCTCGGTCGGCAAGACGACGACGAAGACGCTGCTCGGCGCCGCCTTGGACGCCTTCACCAGCCCCGGCAACATCAACACGCCGGCCGCGCTCGCCTGCGTCCTCGTCGACGCCTGGCTGCACCACGAACCCGAGCGGCCCCTGGTCGTCGAACTCGGCATCGACCGCGACGGAGAGATGGCCGACCTGCTCGACCTCGTCGCTCCCAGCCACGGCGTCCTCACGGCCATCGCCGAGGCCCATCTGGCGGGCATCGGCACCCTCGCGGACGTCGCCCGCGAGAAGGGTCGGCTCATCGACGCGGCCCCGGCGGGCCGCTACGTCGGGCAGAGCGCCTGGCCTCACCTGCAGGGCGCGCAACGCGCCGGCGCCACCCTGGTCGGGCTCGGTGACGGTGTACCCGGAGGAACGCTGGACCGCGACGCGCCGCGCCTGCACGCCCTGCTGCGCCGCCCGGACGGCGGCGAGGCGCGCGTCAGCGTCGACCTGCCCGGCCCGGGCGCGCCCTACGCCGAGGCGGCCCTGCTGGCCCTCCAGGTGGCGATCGACCTGGGCGTCGCACCGGGCGCCGCCGCCGAGCGCATCGCGGCGGCGCACCCCGAGCCGCACCGGCTCCAGGTCCACACCGTCGGCGCACTCACCCTGCTCGACGACGCCTACAACGCCAACCCCGCCTCCATGCGGGCGGCGCTCGAGGTGCTCGAGCACCTGCCACGGCCACACGCCGCCGTCGTCGGCGACATGCGCGAGCTGGGCGATCGCAGCGTGAGCGCGCATGCCGAACTCGGCCGCGCCCTCGTCGACGCCGGCCTGTCGGCGGTCTGGTTCGTCGGACCCGAGAGTCGCGCCGCGTTCGACGCGGCCCACGACCTGCGAGAGCGCCATCGGGTCGCCGACGCCGACGCCATGATCGCCGCGCTCGCGGCGCTCCCCGAGCGCGGCAGCCTGCTCGTCAAAGGGTCGCGCTCGATCGGCCTGGAGCGTCTGGTCGCAGCGCTGCTCGCCGGCCGCGAACACCCGGTGCGCGCATGAACCCGGCGGCGATCGTCGCGCTCGCGGCCCTCCTCGGACTGCTCGCGACCGGCTCGTACGTCCAGGTGGCGCGGCGCGCCGGTTGGGGCAAGCCCGTGCGCTCCGACGGCCCACGAGCGCACCTCGGCAAGGCCGGCACGCCCACGATGGGCGGTGTCGCCTTCTTGCTGGTCGCGCTCGCACTCGCACTCGCCTTCGGACCACGCGACGCCGACCTGGTCGCCCTCGTGCTGCTCACGGCGGCGGCCGCCGCCCTCGGCCTCGCCGACGACGCGACGTCGCTGCGCCGTGCGCGCCGCGCGCACCTCGACGACAGCGGGTCCGTCGACGTCGCCACCGGTGTCCTGGCGCGCTACCGGCTGATCGTCCAGGGGCTCGTCGGACTCACCTTCGCCGCCTACGCCGTCGCCCAGGCCGGCGTGAGCGTCTTCGGCACGCCCTGGCTCGACGTCGCCTTCCTCGCCTTCGTCGTGGTGGGCTCCATCAACGCGTTCAACTTCAGCGACGGCCTCGACGGCCTCGCCGCCGGGCTCGCAGCGCTCGCGCTCCTGCTCTTCCTGGGCTCGCCGCTGGCCGCGGCCACGCTCGGCGCGCTCCTCGGCTTCCTCTGGTACAACGCCCACCCCGCTCGCGTGTTCATGGGCGGCGTCGGCTCGGAGGGCCTCGGCGCGCTCGTCGCCGGCTTGGCCATCCTCTCCGGCAGCGTCTGGTGGCTCCCCGTGATCGCGCTCGTACCCGTCCTCGAGGTCGTCTCGGTGATCGCTCAGGTCGCCTACTTCCGCGCGACCGGCGGCAAGCGCCTGCTGCGGATGGCCCCGTTCCACCACCACCTCGAGCTCTCGGGCTGGCCCGAGACACGCGTCGTGCTGCGGCTCTGGTTGATCACGGCGGTGCTGGTGGCGCTGACCGCCGCCCTCTGGGGCGGCGCCTGAGGTGCGGCTCCTCGTCTACGGGCTCGGGCGCTCGGGCGGCGCGGTCGTGCGCCGCGCACGCGCCGCCGGCATCGCGGTCGGCTTCGTCGACGCACGCCCCGCCGGCCCCGACGTCGACGAGGCGCTGGCGCTCGGCGCGCAGCGCGTCGTGGACGTCGCCACCTGGCCCGCAGGCCTCTGCGTCGCCGCGCCCGGCGTGCCGATCGACCACCCCGACCTGGCGCGGCTGCGCGCCCTCGGGACCGAGGTGATCGGCGAGGTCGAGTGGATGGCTCGCACCCTGCCCGCGCGCATCGTCGGCATCACCGGTACCGCCGGCAAGGGCTCGGTCACGCGCTGGCTGAGCGACCTCCTGGTCGCCGGCGGCGTCGATGCGATCGCCGGCGGCAACCTCGACCCAGCGCTCGCGGCGGTCGCCAGGCCGCACGCCACCTGGGTGGTGGAACTCTCCTCGTTCCAGCTCGAACGCTGCCCCACGCTGCGACCGGACGTCGCCGTGGTCCTCAACCTCGGTGTGGACCACCTCGACCGCCACGGTGACGTCGCGACGTACCACGCCGCGAAGCGGTCGCTGCTCGCCAACCTGACGCCCGAGCAGTCGTTCGTGTTCGACGCCGGGGACGCCACGCTGCGGCGCTGGGCCGCCGCCACACCGGCGCGGCTGCTGCCCTACGCCACCGATGAGCAGGCCGTCGCGCTGCTCCGCGCCGAGCTCGGCATCGAGAGCGCCGCCAGCGTCCACGTCGTCGATGACGTCTTGCGCCTCGGCGACGCCCCGCTGCTCGCCGCCTCGGAGCTGCAGGTGCAGGGCCGCCACCAACACGCCAACGCCCTGGCCGTCGCGCTGGCGGCACGCGACCTCGGACTGGAGGCTGCGGCGATCGCACGCGGCCTGCGCGCCTTCCCGGGGTTGGCAGGCCGCTACGCCGAGGTCGGGCGCCTGGCGGGCGTGCGCTTCATCGACGACTCGATCGCGACGCGCGAGCTCGCCGTCGCCGCGGCCCTCGGGACCACGCCCGCGCCGATCGTCTGGATCGCCGGTGGCGTCGACAAGGGTGCCGACGTCGAGGCCCTCGCGGACCTCGTGGCGGAGCGCGTCACGCTGATGCTCGGCATCGGACGGAGCGGCGCGCAGTTGTGCGAGCGCGTCGGCGCCGTGACGCGCAGCGAACGCATCGACGCGAGCGACGGCCGCGACGCGCTGCGCCAGGCCGTGCACCGCGCATGGGAGGTCCTCGCCAGCGAACACGGCGCCGTGGGCAGCGTCCTGCTCGCGCCGCTCGCGGCGTCGTTCGACCAGTTCCGCGACTACCGCGACCGCGGCGACGCGTTCCGAGCCGCGATCGCTGCGCTCGTGGACGAGCTCCGCGCCGGCGAAGCGCAGCCTGGTTCCACGCCCACCCGGGAGGTGACGTGGACCCCCTCCTCCTGACGCTGCAGCTGCTGCTGGGCGCCCTCGGCGTGCTCGGCGTCGCCGCCGCGGAGCCGGGCGAGGCCTACGCCCAGGCCTTTCGGTTCGGCGTCGCCATGCTGCTCACGCTCGCCGTGGGGCGCCTCAAGCCCATGGCCATCGTGCGACTCGCGCCCTTCGGCTACGTGCTCACGCTCGGCTTGCTCGTGGCCGTGCTGTTCGTCGGCATCTCGCCCGACGGCATCGAGGCGCGCCGCTGGCTGCTCGTCGGACCGGTCACCTTCCAGCCCTCCGAGCTGATGAAGGTGGTCGTGATCGCCTACCTCGCCGCGTTCTTCCACAACCACCGCGGCGACTGGCACGTCTGGCGACCGATGCTCGTCATCGGCATCGCGGCCGGGGTCGTGGTCATGCAGCCGAACGTGAGCACGGCGCTGTTCATCTTCGCGCTCGCCTTCGCCATCATGCTCGCCGCCGGCACCAGCCTCGGGCGGCTGTTGTCGATCAGCCTCAGCGCCGCCATCATCGCGGTCGTGGTCGGCGGTCCCTACTTGGCGCAGTACAGCTACCTCGCCGACCGGATCACCGGCTTCGCGGACCTGTGGGGCGACCAGGTCGACGTGCAGGGGACCAGCTTCCAAGCGTCGCGTGCCCGCGCGGCACTGACGCGCGCCGGCCTGCTCGGCATCGGCCCCGGGCGGCCGGTCAACGTGCCCGAGGCGAGCACCGACATGGTGGCGGTCGCCGTCGGCCAATCGCTCGGGCTCGTCGGCATGCTCACGCTGGTGACGGCCTTCGTGTTGCTGGTCGCGCGCGGCCTGCGGATCGCCGCCGCGGCGCGGGGCCCCGGCGCGCTGCTCGCCGCCGGTGCCAGCGCCTATGTGGGCGGCCAGGCGGCGCTGAACCTGCTCGTCGCCGCCGGTCTGCTGCCGGTGACGGGCGTCCCGCTCCCGTTCGTCAGCTACGGCTTCAACAGCCTCCTCTCGGTGGCGATCGCCACGGGCTTCATGCACGCCGCCTTCCGCGAGGCACGCGCTCAGGGCGCCGACCTGTGAGCGCGCCCGGCACCAGTGCATCGCCGCGCCTGCTGCTCGCGACCGGTGGCAGCGGCGGACACGTCTACCCCGCGGTGGCGTTGGCGCACGCGGCGCTCGCGCGCGGCGCCGAGGTGCTCGTCCTCGGCACCGCGCGCGGCATGGAGTCGCGGCTCGTACCCGCTGCGGGCCTGCCGTTCGTGGGCGTCCCGGCCGGCAAGTTCGATCGCCAGCGACCCGACCCGCGTGCGCCGTTCCAGGCGCTGGCGGGGGTGGTCCGAGCCCGCGCCGTGGTACGCCGCTGGCGACCTGGACTCGTCGTCGGGTTCGGCGGCTTCGCGTCGTTCCCGGGCGCCGCCGCGGCGCTCACGACCCGCACGCCGCTGGTGCTCCACGAGACCAACGCCGTGCCCGGCCTGGTGACGCGGGCGCTGGCGCGCCACGCGCGGCTGGTGGTGGTGTGCCAGGCGGAGACCGCTGCCCGGCTGCCGCGCGCCCACACCCGCGTCGTCCCCTTCCCGGTCCGCGAGACACGGACCCCGCGCGCCGAGGCGCGCCGGGCGCTCGGCGTCCCGGACGACGCGCTCCTCACCCTCGTCATGGGCGGGTCGCAGGGATCGCTGGCGCTCAACCGGTCGGTGCCGCCCGTGGCGGCGCAGCTCCAGGCGCGCGACCCGCGCCTGTGGGTGCTGCACGCCAGCGGTCCGCGCTGGGTCGAGGACGTTCGCGCGGCGACCACAGGCTTCGATCGGTACCTGACCGCGGGGTTCGTGGATGCTAGCCTCGCGTGGTCCGCGGCCGACCTCGCGATCACGCGCGGCGGCTACGGCACCCTGGCGGAGTCCGCGTTCCACGGCGTGCCGCTGGTGGTCGTCCCGCTGCCGACGGCGGCCGACGACCATCAGCGCCACAACGCCGAGGCGCTGGCGCGCTCGGGCGCCGGCGCGTGCGTCGCCCAAGGCGACGCGGGCGCGCTGCGCATCGCCTGGGACGCCCTCCTCGACGACGCTCGGCGCGCCGCCGCGCGAGCCGCCCAGGCGTCGCGCAGCCCCGCCGGGGGCACCGATACGCTCCTCGAGACGGTGTGGCCCATCCTCACCGGCTCCGGAAAGGCAACGGCATGAGCCATCTCCACTTCATGGGCATCGGCGGCGTCAGCATGCAAGGTCTGGCGCGCTGGTGGCACGCCGACGGTCACGTCGTGAGCGGTTGCGACCTCACCGACGGCCCGGCCGTGCAGGCGCTGCGCGCCCTCGGCATGCGCGTGTGGCACGGTCACGACCCCGACCACCTCGACGGCGTCGACACGCTCGTCACCACCATGGCCGTGCCTCGCGACCACCCCGAGGTGCAGCGCGCCCGCGAGGTGGGTATCCGCGTGGTGCCGCGCATCGGCCTCCTCGCCGAACTGTTCGAGCGGCGCGTCGCGATCGGAATCACCGGCACCCACGGCAAGAGCACCACCACGGGACTCACAGCCACGCTGGCGCTGGCGGCCGACGTCGACCCGAGCATCCAGATCGGCGCCAGCCTGGCCGGGCTCGAGCACAACGTCCGCTACGGCAACGGTCGCCACCTCGTGGCCGAGGTGGACGAGTCCGATCCCGGCTTCGCCCTGCTGCGGCCATCGATCGCCGTGATCACCAACCTCGAGGACGACCACGTCGCCGGCGATTACGACGAGCGGCGCAACTACCACGCCAGCATGCGCGACCTCGAGCACGCCACCGCGCAGTTCGCCCACTCGGCCGAGCACGTCCTCTACTGCCTCGATTGGAACGGGCTGGAGACGCTCCTGGGCGACCACCCGGGCGCGGCTCGCTACGGCGTCCATCCCGACGCCGACTACCGCATCGTCGACACGGACCTGTCGAGCGAGGGGAGCCGCTTCGACCTGCGCCTCCCGTCGGGGCGCGTCGCCAGCGCGACGCTGACCATCCCGGGGCACCACAACGTCCTCAACGCCGCCGCCGCCCTGGCCGCGATCGACCTCGCCGGCCTCGACGCGGTCGCACTGGCGCCCGCACTGGCGACGTTCCGCGGCGTGGGCCGACGCTGGCAACGCTGGGGCGACCTGAACGGGGCGCTGGTCATCGACGACTACGCCCACCATCCGACCGAGGTGCACGCGACCCTGACCGCCGCGCGCAGCAGCGGTCGGCGCGTGCGGGCGGTGCTGCAACCGCACCGCTGGGTGCGCACGGCCCGCCACTGGCCGGCGCTCGCCGACGCTGCCAGCCTGGCCGACGAGGTGCTCGTCCTGGACGTGTACGCCTCGGGCGAGCGCGCCATCGACGGGGTTGGGGCGTCGCTGATCGTCGCCCGGCTGCGCGAGGCCGGGGTGAGCGCGAGCCACCACGACATGGCCAGCGCCGTCGCGCACCTGCGCGCGACCATGCAGAGCGACGACCTCGTCCTCACCCTCGGCGCGGGCGACGTCTGGCGCGTGGCCGAGGCGCTCATGAACGGCAGGCCGTTGGCCGGCGGCGACGCGTGAGCGGCGTGGCGGTCGCGCCCGAGCGCGTGCGCCTCGGCGGGCTCACGACGCTCAAGGTCGGCGGGCCTGCGGAGCTCTGGACCGTCGGAAACGAGGCCGACCTGCGCGAGGCCACGGCCGAACCCTTCTTCGTGCTCGGCGCGGGCTCGAACCTCCTGGTGAGCGACGCCGGGGTCGCCGAGCGTGTCGTCCGACTCGGCCAACCGTATGCGACCCTGGCGGCGTTCGACGGCAGCGCCGACGTGTGGCTCGGCGCCGCCACGCCGCTCCCGGGCCTGGTGCGACGCGCGCAGCGCGCCGGCCTGTCCGGACTCGAGGGGTTGCTCGGTGTGCCGGCGCAGCTCGGCGGGGCCGTCGCCATGAACGCCGGCACGCGCTTCGGGAGCCTGTCCGACACCCTCGTCGAAGCCGAGATGATGGTCTCAGGCGACCTCGTGCGGCTGCCCGCCGACGCGCTCGGCCTGCGCTACCGCCACAGCGAGCTGCCGCCCGGCGCCGTGCTGACGCGCGTGCGGTTGCGCTTGAGCGCATCGACGCCAGAGCGCGTCGCGGCGGCCATGACCGGCGTCGACGCGGCGCGCAAGGGACAGCCCAAGATCAAGTCCGCCGGCTGCGCGTTCAAGAACCCGGCCGGTGAGAGCGCCGGGCGCCTCATCGACCGCGCCGGGTGCAAGGGCCTGCGCGTCGGCGACGCGATGATCGCCCATGAGCACGGGAACTTCGTGATCAACCTCGGCGCCGCCACCAGCCGCGACGTCGACGAGCTGCTCGAAGCGGTGCAGGGGCGCGTGAGCGTGGCGCTCGACCTCGAGTGGCGCCGTTGGGGCGGACCCGACGGCGAACCGCCGCAGCCCGGCTGGCGCGCCCGCGCGCAGCGCGTCGAGGGCTGAGCATGCGCGGGCTCTCCATCGGCGCGGCCGTGGTGCTCGTCCTCGTGGTCGGCGTCACGCGCTTCTGGCCCACCATCGCGCGCGTCGAGGTGATCGGGAACGTCCACCACACCCGCGAACGGGTCCTGCGCCTCGCCAACGTCGCGCCAGGCGATCCCTTCCTGTGGGTCACCCGTTTCGGACTGCGCGACCTGGAGCGCGACCCGTGGGTGTTGCACGCCCGCGTCACACGGCACTGGCCCGACCTGATCGCGATCGCGCTGCTCGAGCGCGTGCCCGTGCTCAGCGACGGCACGCGGAGTTGGGCCAGCGACGGCACCCTGCTCCCCGGCGTCGACGCCGACACCCGCTCGACGCTGCCTCGACTCGAGGGCTGGGGCACGCCTCGGCTCGACGAGGCGCTCGAGCTGTTGGCGATGCTGACCGACTACGGTGTCGAGGTGATAACGTACACGCCGGAAGGGTTCGAGCTCGTGCTCGCCAACGCCGTCCTCGTCACGCCGAGCGTGGAGGCCCTTCACATGCAATGGTCGGCTTTCGAGAGCCAACGAGGGGGGCGCGTGGCCGTATACCCCTGGGGAGTGAGCAGCGCACCATGAGTGACGAACGCATCATCGTCGGACTCGACATCGGGACCACCAAGATCTGCACCGTGATCGGTGAGGTCGCGCGGGACGGCGTCCTCGACATCATCGGTGAGGGCACGGTCCCCTCCGACGGTCTGCGCAAGGGGGTGGTCGTCA
>SLSM01000100.1 GCA_007130445.1 Trueperaceae bacterium
ATGCCGACCATGAAGACGCCGATGCCGCCGAGGAGCTCGAAGGTCATGACGTACACCTGGCACGCCGCCGAGCGTGGTGCGCGAACGTCATGGGAACATCATGACCCAGGCCCCGGTCGAAGCGGCCCCGTGCCCGACCCGCGCCCAAGGGAACGTCAACGGTGTGCCGGAACGCGAACGCTCCGGCACACCGTTGACGAACGTCGGACTCGCTGCGGCTCAGTCGAACTCGACGTCCACGAAGCCGTCCTCGATCTCGACGTCCAGCTCGAGCAGGCTGCCGACGTAGAGCGAGAGGTCACGCACGCTGCCGTCGGCGCGGACGAACCACATGTCGGGCCGGACGTCCACCAGCAGCTCGCGGTCGGCAGAGCCGTCGGCCCCGACCACCAGCGGCGGCTCCAGGTCCAGCTCGACCGCGACGTCGGCCTCGATGAAGACCACGAAGGGACGCGCGTCACCACCGAGCGGCGTGAAGCGCCCCTCGACCACCATGCTGGCGTCCGCAGGGAAGTCGGGGTAGACGAGGCGGATGTCCTCGAGCAGCGCCGCGGCGCGAGCGCGTTCCGAGTCGCTGTCGTCGTCGTCCAGGTCGAGGTCCTCGATCTCGAACTCCAGCTCGTCGTAGCTGCCGGCCGGGATCGCGCGGCTGGTGACGTCCACGCGGCCCGCGCCCAGTGGCAGGTCGACGAAGAACGGTCCCTCCTCGAACTCCGCGCAGGCCCGGTCGCTGTCGTCGTCGCAGTCGAGCTCGAGCTCGTCCACGATGAACGCGACGGTGGTCAGCTCGAGCGTCCCGTTGGTGCCGCTGAGCACGAGCGTATCGCCGCCGTCGACGGCGATGGACGCGCGCGCGAGCGAGGTGCTCGACGCCGTGCCGAAGCCGATCGAGACGCGTTCGGTTCCAGCCGCGTCGTCGAGTGGCGAGACGCCGTCGACGCTGCAGGCGGCCAGCAGGAACGGAAGCGCGAGCGTGACGATGAGGGTCGAGCGTGCCATGTGGTCCTCCCGTGGTGAGCGGCGGCTGTCGCCGCACCGCTCGTTGGTGTTGAGGCCACGATGCCCGCCAGCACTGACCCCAACCTGAAGCGGGCCGTCAGCCGGGTTCGGCTGCACGAGCGACGATCGCCGCCAACGCGCCCCGCGCCGCAGCCACGTCCGCGCGAACCGACTCCCAACCAGCGAGGTCGTGCGGCCGCGCGCCGTAGCGCTCGAGCTCGGCCCTCAGCCGAACCGGTCCCGCGGTGGCCGTGTGCCGCACCGCGAGCGCTCGGAGCCGTTCACGCAGCGGTGAAGGCACCAGGCCAGAGGCGACGACGAGCGCCTCGAGCACGAGCGGCAGGAACCGGAGCTCGCTCGCCCGCGCGAGGGCCTCGTCGATCGTCGCGGCTGCCGCCGATGCCGAGCCGGCAGCGAGGGAGACCTCGGCGTCGAGCAGGCTGAGCTCGAGGTGGTCCGCGTGCGCGGTGCGTGCCATCGGCCGTCCGTCCAGGTTGCCTGCCAACGCCGTGACGTGGCGCCTCGCCGCGCGGACGTCACCGCGCTCGAGCGCCCAGCGCGCCTCCAACATCGAGCCGGCGGCGTGCGGGCGTCCGAGCTGGGCGTCGTCGCCGCGCAAGACGCTCCGGGCGGCGGCCTCGTCGCCCATCAGCGCATGCGTCCAGGCGAGGAGGAAGACGGCCGAGCCGTGATCGACGTAGGCGTGCGGACCGGCGAACGGGCGACCGCGCTCGATGGCCTCCTCGGCGACGACGCGCGCTCGATCGAGATCGCCGGCGGCGATGCACACCGATGCGAGGCGGCAGAGGTCGGCGGGCAGGTCGAGCGCGTGCCCGCGCACGCCGCGAGCACGCGCGACGGCGGACTCGGCGAGCGCCACCGCTTCCTGATGGCGACCGTGGCTCTCGGCGAGGTCGGTCGACCGGAGGAGCATGGTGGAGATCACCGGCTCGACGGAGCGCGTCCGGCGGCAGAGCTCGTCGTGCACGACGTAGCGTCGATCGCGGTCCTCGAGCGTCACCAGCTGCCGATGGAGTCGAGCCGAGACCATCAGGCGGATCTCGACCTCGTCGATGGACGCGAGCAGCTCGTCGGCCTCGGTCAACGCCCGGATCGCCTCGTCGCCGCGCCCGGTGAAGCCCGCCGAGTGCGCGAAGAGGTACCGAACCCAGGCGAGCCAGAACGGCTGGGCATGGCGACGCGCGACCGCGACGGCCTGACGCCGACGCCGGTAGGCGTCGTCGTGGCGGTGGGCGAACTCGTCGAGCGACGCCTCGTGCGCGGTGAGCACCGCCCAGGCGAGGTGGTCCTCGGGGATGCGCGCGAGGGCCGAGCGCAGCAGCGGACCCCAGCGCTCGGATCGGCCGGCGTAGACGAAGGAGAGGCCGAGGACCGCGCCGCCGAACATGAGCGGTTCCCACCACTGTCGCTCGAGCGCGTACGCCCATGCCGCCTCGACGTTGCCGTGCTCGGCCTGCAACGTCTCGAAGACGTCGGAGTCGCCCCGCTGTCCCTCCTCTTCGCAGCGCCGCAGGAGGTCGAGGTAGTGCCGCGCGTGACGCTCTCGCACGTCGTCCGGCACGGCGCCCTCGCGCGCGACACGGTCGCGCACGAAGCGCTCCACCAGCGGGTGCTGGGTGATGCGCCGACTGCGACTGGCGTGGAGCATCGATGCGTCGCGCAGCCTCGCGAGCGTACCGAGCCGCACGCCCGCTACCGCGTCGGCCGCTCGCACGTCGCAGCCGTCGACGAAGACGGTGAGCCGGGCGAGCGCCGCCTGCAGCGAGGCGTCGAGACGCCTCCAGGACGTCTCGAACACCCGTTCGAGCGTCGCGTGGCGCGCCTCGACGGCCGCACCGGGGTGCGGGGGGAGGTCGACCGTCGCTTCGAGGTGTCGAAGCAGCTCCCCCACCTGCAGCAGCCTGGTCCAGGGTGCAGCCAGCTCGAGGGCGAGCGGCATGCCGCCGAGCAGGCGAGCCAGGCGCGCGACGGCCTCGCCATCCGTGGCAGCGTCGATCACGCCGCCGGACCTCCGGGCTCGGTCGAGGAAGAGCGCCTCAGCTGGGGACCGACCGTCCTCGCTCACTGAGGTGGCAAGGCCCTCGAGGGTGAGGACGTGCGCTCCCTCGAGCACGATCCGCTCGCGGCCCGTGAGCAACCAGCACGCGTCAGGGGCACCCGCCCGCAGGTGCTCGAAGGCTCCCGCCAGTCCCACGACCTGCTCGCAGTTGTCGAGGAGCACGAGCACGCGGCGTCCTTGGAGCGCGCGCACCGCGCGCAGCAACGGCTCGCTGGCGTCTCGCGCGTCGCCGCCGACCGCCGACGCCAGCATCGCCAGCGCCTCGTCGGCCGACGTCGCCGTCGCAAGAGCGACCTCCACGACCTCGCGACGGTGGAGGCCGTGGAGGGCTCGAGCAGCCTCGGTCGCGAGGCGTGACTTGCCGATACCGCCAGGACCGACGAGCTGACACACCATGCCTTGCTCCTCGGCGCCGAGCAGACGCTCGAGCCACTCGAGCTCGTCGTCTCGACCGATGAAGCCGGCCGATCGGCCGACGGGCGGCACCGATGGCGCCGGAGCGGCGGGCGCGGTGTGCGCCACCGGATGGCCAGCCCGGTCGTGCGCGATTCGCAGCGCTTCGAAGGCGTCGCGCAACCGCGCCGACGGCTCGAGGTCGAGGTCGCGGGCGAGCCGAGTCACGAACGAGCGGTAACGATCCAGCGCCTCCTCACGCCGCCCGGTGTCGAGACCGAGGGTGAGCAGGCGGAGCACGGCGTCCTCGTCGAGCGGATGCGCCAGCAGCCAGCGGTCGAGCGCGGCGATCGCATCGGCGTGGCGATCCGCGGCGACGGCGTCCTCGACCTCGCGGAAGAGCGCCGCGCGGCGCCGGTCGTCCAGCGCCAATCGTTCGAGGTCGAGCCAGTGGTCGAACTCGTCCGCGCCGCCGATCCGGAAGCCATCGAGGAGGACGCCGGCCGAACGCGGCGAGGGATCGTCGAGATCGGTCGTCACCAGCCACCGGACGCGCACGCGCTCGACCTCGAGGGTCGGCGCGAACGCGCAGCGGCGGAGCACGCTGAGGAGGGTCCGCAGGCTCGCCCGCGCCCGATCCTCGGCCGCATCGGGCCAGAAGAGGTACAGGAGCTCGTCGCGGGCCACCCACGTCGCCCGGTAGGCGAGGTAGTAGAGCAGGGCAGCCGCGCGGCCCGGTGGCGGCTCGTGCACCGTCTCACCCACCGTGATCACCGGGGAGCCGAGCAGCCGCACGCGCACGTCCATGCGGCAACGATACGGCGATGCGTCGGCGACGCCAACATGGTGTCACGCCGCACCTCGCGGTGGCGTGCGGCGGATGGTCCCCGCCTCGGCACGACCGAGACCACCCGCTGCCCGTTGGTTCCCCTCCAGGGGGTCAGCGCTGCAGCTGACCCTCGAGGTCGTCGATGATCGACACGAGATCGGCGTCGCCAGCCTGCGTCGCGCGGCGGATGGCGGACGCCCACGGTGCCCACACGTCGTCCAGGGCCATCGTGGCGGGCATGAGCTCGCCGGCGGCGAGGACCGCGGCGAACGCGGCCGTCACGTCGTCGCCCTCGAGCGCGGCGAGATCGCTCACGGGGATACGGGCCCCGCCTGCGTCACGGTACGCCTGCGCTCCCTCGGGACCGGCGAGGTGGAGGGCGAACCCCATCGCCGCCGCGGGGTCCGCCGCGCTCGCCCCGATCACGATGCCCTGCACGCCGACGAGGGGCGCCCACGGCCGAACCGCATCGGGTGGCGTCGGGACGGGCGCGATCCCGAGATCGATGCCGGCCTGGAGGTAGTCACCGAGCGCCCACGTTCCGTTGATGATCATCGGCGTCCGACGTGCCATGAACTCGCCGTCCATCCGGCCGTAGTCGGACGAAGCAGGCAGCAACCCGTAGCCGTGGCGGAGATCACGGAGCACGCGCGCCGCCGCGTAGCCTGGCTCGCCGCCGAGTCCCAGGTCATGGTCGTCCCAGCCCCCTGCTCCCGACGAGGCGAAGACGTAGCCGCCGTAGGCATGCCACCAGCCGTACGAGAAGAACGGGTCCGTGTACGGGTAGAGGAAGCCGAAACGACCGTCGCTGGTGTACGACCGCGCGAGGTCCACGAACGCTTCCCAGTCCGACGGCACCTGCTCGACCTGCGCTCGGTCGTGGATGAGCGCCACGCCGGTGATCTCGACCGGCAGGCCGAACAGCGCACCTCCGGAGGAGAAGGCTTCGAGCGCGATCGGTGCGACGTCGCGCAGCGTCTCGTCGTCGACCAGGCCGTCGAGGGACAGCACGACGCCCGCCTCGATGAGCCCTGGCAGCCAATCGTGCGGGATGGTGACGACGAGGTCCGGGCCGTCGTCGGCCGACACCATGAGGCGACCACGCAGATCGTCGAAGACCAAGGTCCGAACGGTCACGGTCGTCCCCGTCGCCAGAGCGTAGGCATTGGCCTGCTCCTGGAGCCACCTCTGGGCGACGAACGAGGGCGCGTAGGACCACACCGTGAGCCCTGGCTGGGCTGCGGCGACGCTGCCCACGAGCAGCAGCGCCATGAGCAGTGCGCCGAGGGCGCCTCCCCGGCGCCGCGGCGATGGCCGGCGTTGGTGACGTGTGACGACGAGCGTAGGGATGGCGCCTTCGGTCCGCATGGTGGTTCTCCTCGCGATGGTGTCGGGTCGGCAGACCCGCCACGACGCTAGGGAACCGACCGTCATCCCATCGTGAGGTCGGCCGTGGCGCTCAGCCACGGCCGACCCCCGGATCCGACCTCGAGCGAAGGCGTCGGCGCGTCAGTCGAGGACTCGACAGATCCGTTCACCCGTGATTGGGTTACGGAAGCAGCGAACCGTCGAGAGCGTCCCGATCGACGCATCGGCCTCGCCCGTCGCTGGATCGAGCGTCGGGCACTCGACGATCGCGCCGCCCAGCGTCAACGCGCCGCGCTGCTCCAGGGAGTGGGCGAGGACGATCCAGCCTCCGATGTGGAGCCCGTCGACGGTCTGCTCCTCGGCCCGGAACAGCCCGGCGTCGCCCTCCGCCGCGACCGCGGTGAACGCCTGGGCGTCGCCGCCCGCGAGCTCGACCTGCCCCGTCACGACGTCCGCCCCGAGCGTCAACTCGACGCTCGCCCCGTCGGCCTCCAGGACGACGGACGTTCCGTCCGTCTGCCCGTACAACCAGGTCGAGACGCTCACGCAGTCGCACAGGTACACGACGACGTCCTTCACCCCGGTCACCTGCGCCCGGCACGGCGCGGAACGCGTGCTACGTTCAAGTTCCTCCCTGGTTCGCAGGGGGGCGTGACGATGCGCCTTCGGCGCGGTTGGACTCCAATGGAACAACGAACGGCCGTACCGTCCACGAGCGCCCTCGTGGGCACCCCCACGTGCACGCTTTCGCCTCAAGGAGGCACCACATGAACACCA
>SLSM01000230.1 GCA_007130445.1 Trueperaceae bacterium
GACCGCCCTGGCCGAAGACCACGCCCTCGCCGAAGCGCTCGGTCAGGAAGTTGCGCACTTCGATCAAGACGGTGCGCGACAGATCGGAGCTGACGCTGGTCTGGACCAACACCTCTTCGCCCGTGCGGACCGCTTCGACCACGTTGGCTCGATCGTCGTACGTGACGCGCCAGCCGCGCGGTTGCAGCGGCTCGCGCCAGGCCCGTTCGGCAGCGTCGCTCGAGATCACGTTCTGGCGCACCATGCGGTTGAGCACCTCGCGCATGCTGGCGCGTGTACCGAGGAAGTCGTTGTGGCGGACGTTGGGCGCGGGGATCAGGCGGGCGAGGTAGAGCCCCTCCGCCAGCGTGAGCTCGCTCGGATCCTTGCCGAAGTACGTCTGGGCCGCGGCGCGGATGCCGTAGACGTTGCCGCCCCAGAAGACCACGTTGACGTACTGATAGAGGATCTCGCTCTTGGTCAGGCGCCGCTCGAGCTCGACAGCGAGCATCAGCTCCTTCGCCTTGCGCTCCATCGAGCGGTCGCTGCGCAGGTCGTAGAGCACCGTGTTCTTCACGACCTGGGTCGTGATGGTGCTGCCGCCGCGCTCGGCGTCGCCGAAGAACTCCTCGTAGAAGGCGCGGGCGACCGAGAGCGGGTTGAACCCGAAGTGCCGGAAGAACTGCGCGTCCTCGTAGGCGATGATCGCTTGCAGCGCGGCCGGCGAGATCTCGTCGAGCGCCACCGGGATCCGGTTGGTCGACTCGCGGTCCTCGCCCGTGACCGGCACGAGCTGGCCGATCTGCGTGCCGTCGCGGGCGAACACCTGCGACGTGGCCGTGAACTCGAGCGCATCCAGGGCCTCGAGGCTGGGCAGTTCGTTGGCCCACTTCAGCGCCGACGCTCCGAAGAGGGCCACCACGCTGAGCAGCGCGGTCATCACCACGAGCACGGCTGCCTGCAAGATCTTCCTGGTCACGTCAGGTACCTTAGCAAGCCGAGCCGATGAGAAGGGTCAAGCGCGTGTCACGAGCCTCTCACGGGACGACCGAGCGCGTGAACGACACGTAGCGCTCGAGCACGTCGAGCCCGGCCCCGGCCGCCAGCAGTTCCAGAGCCAGCACCACCCCGGCACCCAGGTCGGGCGCGCGATCGGCAAGGTAGAGCGCCGCTCCGGCTGCCAGGGCCACGACGTCGCGCCGTGGACCGACGTCGCGCCCCGACAGCACCTCGCGCGCCGCAACCGCGTTGCTGGCCGGCCCGCCGCCGAGGATGGCGTCACGCTCGGCGCGGCGAACGCCGAGCATCTCGGGCGTCACCCGGCGCGTCTCGATGCGCCCGTCGGTGCCGAGCTCGCTCACCACGCTGGGGCCCGACACGGCCAGGTCGTCGAGGCCGTCGCCGTGCACGACGAGCGCCCGCTCGAGCCCCAGGCCGCGGAGCACCTCCGCGAGCGGCACGGTCAGCGTGGGATCGAACACGCCCAACAGGTGACGGCGCGCGCCCGCCGGATTGGTGAGTGGACCGAGGTTGTTGAAGATCGTCCGCGCTCCGAGATCGGCCCGGATCGGCGCCACGAAGCGCATCGCGGGGTGGTGCGAGCGCGCGAACAGGAAACCGAACCCGATGGTGTCGATCGCCTCGCCCACGGCCTCGACGGGGAGTTCGATGCGGGCTCCGAGCGCCTCGAGCAGGTCGGCCGAGCCGGATCGCTTCGTGACGCCGCGGTTGCCGTGCTTCGCGACGCGGGCACCGCCGGCGGCGGCGACGAAGGCGGCCATGGTGCTCACGTTGATCGTGGAGATGCCCGTGCCACCCGTCCCGCACGTGTCGACGAGCGCGTCCGGGGAGGCGACCGGAACCACGACGCTGCGGGCGCGCATCGCTCGCGCGAACCCGACGATCTCGTCGACCGTCTCGCCACGCGTGCGGAGCGCCGCGAGGAGCGCGGCTGCCTGCAGTTGCGACAGGTCGCCATCCATCAGGCGACCCATCACGCCCTCGGCCTCGCCGGTCGTGAGCCGCTCGCCGTCGAAGACGCGCTCGAGCAACTCGGCGATGGTGTGATCGATGCTCATGACTCGGCCTCCGAGGCGAGATCCTGGCGAGCCGTGAGGCTGCCGTCGAGATAGGCGCGTTCGTAGCGGACTCGGCCGGGCGCGAGCCGACGCCATGCAATCGCATCCGGTGCGGCCAGCACCAGCCGCTTGAGCACCAGCTGGAGCGGGTGGACACCGAGAGACCACGTGGCCTCGGGCCAGCGCCGCGCGATCGCGACGGCATTGTAGCCGGCATCGAAGGCCCTGGCTGCGTCCGCGCCATGCATCGGATCCGGACCGTGGTGATCGACGCTCGCCTCCGGCGCCCCGACGAATCGCAGTCCGGAGCGCCGCAGCTGCAGACCCAGGGCGCCGTCCTCACCCCCGTACGCCCGCGGGAGCACCACGGGATCGGCGCAGGCTGCCAGCATGGCCTCGCGCGGCAGCGTGGCGTTGGCGCCCGTGAGCTGCAGCGGGCCGACGCGCCGCGGTGTCCAGGCCTGCACCGTGTCACCGGCGATGAAGCGTACGGCGCCGATCACCACGGCCGGTCCGCCGCGCTGCCGAGCCAGGTGGCGCTCGGCAGCGTCGGGAGCGGGGACGCAATCGTCGTCGCTGAGCCACACCAGCGGCGCGGCCGCCGTCGCAACGGCGCGACACCGGGCCTGCCAGGCGGCCTCGCGACGCTCGCATCGCACCACTCGTAGCGCGAACGGCCACGAGCGCGCTGCCGCGCGATCGCCCACCCGTTCCGGACACGCATTGTCGACCAGCACCACCTCGAGCACGTCCGGATCGACGCTCTGGGTGGCTAGAGCGGTGAGCTTCGTGAGCACGAGATCGGGCCGGCCAGACGACACGGTCAGCACGCTCAGCGCCGGCGCGGCCACCAGCGTCACGGGCACGGCCCCGCGCGGCGGATGTGTCCCGCGCGGCGACAACGTCATGCTTCGCCGTCGCGCCAGCCGGCTGCGGCGCCGTCCGCGTAGGCGCGCTCGTACGCCCGGACCGCGGGATCGAGCAGGCGTCCCCCGGGGCCGCGCAGCCACGCACGCTTGAGCGCGACCAAGACCGGATGCACGCCGAGCAACCAGGCCGTGCCGTGGCGCGGGTGGCGGCGCACGACGCGCACGTGCGCCGCGCCGGCGCTGAACGCCTTGTCGAGGTCGTCGCTGATGCGCCCCTCGTGCACCGCGTCCCCTCCCGGCACGTGTGCGAACCGCAGGCCGAGGCTCCGGAGGCGCAGAGCGAGTTCTGGGTCCTCGCCGCCGTACCCGTCCCACGCCGGGTCGTACCCACCGACGGCCCTCAACGCCGCCGTCGGAACGCTGCTGTTGGCCCCGGTGAAGTTGATCCACAGCGCGCCTCCGGCGATGAGTGCCACGGTGCGCTCGAACGGCTCGCGTCGCGACCCGACGCGCAGGTGCTCGGGCAGTCGCAACCGTCCTATGCCGGCCGCGCCTGGGACGCGCTCGTGGAAGGCGACGTGGGCTTCGATGGCACCGGGGTCGGGCATGCAGTCGTCGTCGCTGAAGAGCACGATCCGTCCGCGTGCGGCGGCCGCGGCACGGTTCCGCGCGCTGCCGACCGAGAGCACCTGGCCCCCGTCGATCTCGACGTCGAAGGCAGGCGTGATCGTCGCGAGCCGATCTTCGAAGGCTCGTACGCTCGCGCTCGGCTCGTTGAGGTAGAGGCGCCACTCGAACGCCCCGGGATCGCCCTGGCGGGCGAGTGCCTCCGCCTTGCGCATGAGGGTGTCGTGCCGATCCTTGCTCGCCGTCACCACGGTGATCGCCGGCGCCGACACGCCGGGCGCCACGACATTCACCGAGCGATGTGCAGCACGGCGCTCACGGTGTCGAGCAGCGCGCGCTGCGGCGCAAGAAGGCCGCCAACATCGCGTGCCCCGTCTCAGTGAGGATGCTCTCGGGGTGGAACTGCACCCCCCAGGTCGGGTGCTGGGCGTGGCGCAGGCCCATGATCACGCGCCCGGTGGGGTCGTCGGTCCAGGCGTTCTCGACGAGCTCGGCGGGCGGATCCACCACGACCAGCGAGTGGTAGCGGGTCGCGACGACCTCGTCGGGCAGGCCCTCGAACGGTCCGGTGCCGTCGTGGCGCACCAGGCTCGTCTTGCCGTGCATGATCGTTCGCGCCGGCACGACCCTGCCTCCGAAGGCCTGCCCGATCGCCTGGTGCCCGAGGCACACGCCCAGGATCGGCAGGTGACCGCTGTAGCGCTCGATCAGCGCGACCGACAGCCCCGCCTCGTTCGGCGTGCAGGGGCCTGGCGAGACGACGATCCCGTCTGGTGCGAACGCGGCGACGTCGTCCAAGGCGAAGGCGTCGTTGCGCCACACCGTCGTCTCGGCGCCGAGCTCGCCGAGGTACTGCACCAGGTTGAAGGTGAACGAGTCGTAGTTGTCGACCATCAACACGCGCAACGGCGCGCCGTCGGGGCGCATGACGGGCGCCGGACGCCCGAGCGCATCGGCGCCGGTCACGCCAACCCCTCGGTCGCCATGTCCACCGCACGCCGCAGCGCGGCGAGCTTGTTGAGCGACTCCTGGTACTCCGATTCGGGGTCGCTGTCGGCGACGATGCCGCTGCCGGCCTGCAAGTGCAGACGCCCGCGCGTGACGACCATCGTGCGCAGCGTGAGCGCCATGTCCATGCGTCCGTCGAACGACACGTAGCCGAAGGCCCCGGCGTACGGCCCGCGCCTGACCGGCTCGAGTTCGTCGATGATCTCCATCGCGCGGATCTTCGGTGCACCCGAGGCGGTGCCCATCGGCAAGGTGGCCGCGAGCGCGTCCAGCGGCGTGCGGCCCTCGGCGAGCTCTCCGACGACCGTCGAGACCAGGTGCATCACGTGGCTGTAGCGCTCGACGCGCATCAGGTCGACGACGCGCACGCTGCCGAAGCGGCAGACGCGCCCGAGGTCGTTGCGCCCGAGGTCGACGAGCATGACGTGCTCGGCGCGCTCCTTGGCGTCGGCGAGCAGTTCGGCTGCGAGCGCATCGTCCTCGGCCGGGCTCGCTCCGCGGCGGCGCGTGCCGGCGATCGGCAGCGTCTCGACGTGGCTGCCGTCGGAGCGCACCAGGCTCTCGGGGCTGCTCGCGACGAGCGTGACCGGCCCGAGGTCGAGATAGCCGAGGTAGGGGCTCGGGTTGACGCGCCTGAGCGCCCGGTACACGGCGAACGGGTGCACGCCGAGGTCGGCCGAGAGCCGTTGGCTCGGCACGACCTGGAACACGTCGCCGGCGTGCACGTACGCGACGGCCTTGCGCACGGCCTCGCGGAACCCCTCGGGCGTGAAGTTGGCGCTGAACTCGGTGCGACGCCCGGCACGATCGCCAGGGACCCCCGGCAACGGTCCCCGCAGGCGGTCGAAGGTGGCGTCGACCAGCGCCTGCGCGCGCGCGCGGTCGGCGTCGTCGTCGGCGCGCGCCGAGGCGATGATCAGGATCGTGCGCCGCAGGTGGTCGAACGCGATCACCACCTCGGGCTCGACGAAGCACAAGTCCGGCACGCCGAGCTCGTCGGGGTTGGCGTCCGGGAGCACTTCGTAGCGCCGCACCAGGTCGTAGCTCGCGTAGCCGACCGCGCCCCCCCAGAACGGCGGTAGCGCGCTCAGGTCGACGCCCTCGGCCACGCGCCGCACGGTCCGGTCCCACAGCTCACGCAACGGATCGTCGGCCTCGATGCGTTCGGTGCGCGCCCCACTCGTCACCGTCAGGGTCTGGTCGCGCGCCTCGAAGCGACGCCGCTCACCGGTGCCGATGAACGACCAGCGGGCCACACGCTCGCCCTGCTCCACCGATTCGAGGAGGAAGCTGGGGTGCCCCGCCACCTTGAGGTACGCCGTCAGCGGCGTCTCGAGATCGGCGAGGACCTCACGGTAGACGGGCACGACGCCCGGGTCATCGGGCCGCACGGCGCGCAGCGCTCCTACTCCGCCCGGTCGGGCAGGAACATCCCGATGGCGTGGAAGCCGGCGTCGACGTAGACGGTCTCCCCGGTCACGCCGCCACCGAGCGGGCCGGCGAGCAGCGCGAAGCCGAGCCCGCCGACCTCGTCGGTCTCGATGTTGCGCTTGAGCATCGAGGCTCGACCAGCCTCGCCGTACATCTCGCCGAAGCCGCTGATCGAGCGAGCAGCGATCGTGCGCGCGGGGCCGGCCGACAGCGCGTTCACGCGGATGTTCTGGGGGCCGAGGTCGTATGCAAGGTAGCGGACCGAGGCCTCCAGCGCGGCCTTGGAGACGCCCATCATGTTGTAGTGCGGCACCACGCGCTCGGCGGCGAGGTACGAGAGGGTGACGATGCTGCCGCCGTCACGCATCAACGGGGCGGCGCGGCGGGCGGCCGCAACCAACGAGTAGGCCGACACGTCCATCGCCGTGCGCCAATCGTC
>SLSM01000301.1 GCA_007130445.1 Trueperaceae bacterium
CTACCGGGCCTCGCCCTCTCGCTCGGTCGACGGACACGGTGCCGGAGCGTAGCGGAGGAACGGCTCCACGGCGGCGACGTGCGCCCGCGCCGTCTCGGTCCAACGCATCTGCACGTCGCCCCACGAACGCGTGCCGCCGATGACCTCGCGCACCTCGTCCGACCCGGTGAGGGCGTCGACCAGCGGGCCGGACACGGGGTTGAACCACGGCTCGCCCGCCGCCGGATCGGACGCCCACGGCATCGCCCCGGCGTCGAGCCACGCGAACGCGTCGTACGCGGCGCGAACGTGCGCCAACACGCGCGTCACCGCCTCGAGCGGCCGCAGCGCCGCGGCGTCGTCGATCAACAGGTGGACCCCGTTGCACACCGCACCGGCGTGGGTGTCGCTGGTCGGCCGGAACGCGAGCGGCCGGAACCGCAGACCCGGGAGCGCGAGTGCGTTCAGGTCGCGCGCGAGGGCGTAGGCGTCGAGCCACGGCGCGCCGAGCAGCTGGAAGGGCAGCGTCGTGCCGCGCCCCTCGCTCAGGTTGCACCCCTCGAGCAGCACGAGGCCGGGGTACGTGACGGCCGCTGCCGGGGTCGGTAGCCCCGGCGAAGGCGGCACCCACGGCCCGCGCACGGGGTCGCCGCGAGACCACCCCCCGAGCGGCGCCACCGCGAGGTCGACCGCGCCCTGGAGCGCCGTTCCGGCGTGGAGGGTAGCGAGCTCCCCGATGGTGAGACCGTGCTGATACGGGACGTCGAGGTAGCCGACGAAGGAGCGCAGGGCCGGGTCGAGCGCCGGCCCGTCGATGCGCGGTCCGAGCAGGGTGGGTCGGTCGCACACCACCACCCGCGTGCCAGTCTCGGCGGCGGCCTCGAGCAACAGCGCCAGCGTGGTGGCGTAGGTGTAGCAACGCACGCCGACCTCTTGCACGTCGACGACGACGGCGTCCACCGACCGCAACGCAGCGGCGTCCGGTCGCCGCCGCGGGCCGTAGAGGCTGTGCTGCGTCAACCCGGCGGTCGGATGCTGCGCGTCCGACACGCTCGTCGAGTCGTCCTCGTAGCCGCTCCAGCCGTGCTCCGGCGTGAACAGGGCCACGAGCTCGAGACCCGGGTGCGCGCGCAACGCCTCGAGCGTGGTGCCGCCGTCACCGGTCAGCGAGGCCTGGTTGGCGAGCAGAGCCACGCGGCGCGCGCCGCCCAGGAAGCGCTCGGGCTCGGCGAGGAAGACGTCGATGCCGAGGAGCACGCCTCAGCCCTCGACGGCGCGGGCCGCGAGCCCGGCGCTGCACGACTGGTAGGCGGCGACGTCCTCGGTGCGCCAACGCCAGGAGTTCGGCCACGCCGTGGCCAGCGTGCCCCCGTCTGCCAGGACGGTGCGATGACGGGTGAGACGAGTCATGCGTGCGCCTTCCCTCCACGTGCACCGAAGGCGGCCGCGCGGTCGTGCGACCACTCCGACAGATGACGTGAACACGACGAGCGTACCGATTCTAGACCACTTCGGTCAACGCCCGGCCGAGGCACCCGGTCGGCGCGACGGCCGCCTCCGGGTGCGGACCCGCGCCGAGTACACTCCACGAGGAATGTCCGACACCGTCACGCTCCTCGGCGCCTGCGACGTCAGCGCGCGCGGGACCACGCAACCGCTGCCGAAGGACCGCCGCGGCTGCCTCCTCGCCTATCTCGCGGTCGAGGGCGGCTGGGTGGACAGGGATCGCATCGCACTGCTCTTCTGGCCCGAATCGAGCGAGCACGACGCGAAGCGCAACCTGCGGCAACTCCTGGCGCGCACGCGGCGGCTCCCCGTCGCCGCGACCCTCGAGGCCACGGTCGACGCCTTGCGCTGGCAGGTCGACAGCGACGTCGCGCGCTTCAAGCGCGCCCTCGGCCGCGGCGATCACGACGCGGCCAGCGAGCTCTGGTCCGGCCCCCTCCTGGCGGGTTTCAGCGTCTACGACGTCGGCGCCTTCGACGACTGGCTCGAGCTCGAGCGCGAGCGGCTGCATGCGGCGTTCCACGACGCCGTGGTGCGCACCGCGAACGCGGCCAACGAGGCCGGGGCGTTCGACCGCGCGAGCCGCCTCCTCGGCCGGCTGCTCGAGCTCGAGCCGCTGGCCGAGGACGTGGTCCAGCCGTACGTGCGGGCCCTCGCCCTGAGCGGCCGCCGCGACGCAGCGTTGGCGGCGTTCGACCGCTTCGCGGAGCGCCTCCAGGAGGAGCTCGGCCTCGAACCGCTCGCGACCACGCGCGAGCTCGTCGCGCTCGTGCGCAGCACCGGCACACCGAGCGCCGCGTCCGTCGCGACGCCCGCTCCGAGTGCGCCGACCGGCACGCTGCGGCCACCGCGGCTGGTCGGCCGCGAGGTCGAGGCCGCCACGCTCACCCGCTCGGAGGCGCCCATCACGTTGGTGGCGGGTGAGCCGGGCGTCGGGAAGTCGCGGCTGCTCCACGACGTCGTCGGCCACGCGCTGTGGACGAGCGCCGTCGAGGGCCTCGACGGCATCCCGTACCACCCGATCGTGGCGCTGCTGCGCCGCACGCCGAGCCTCGTCGCCGGGCTCGGCCCCTATGCCGAGGACGTCGCGAGGCTCATCCCGGAGCTCCTGCCGGACGTGGTGCCGGCGGTGATCGACCCCGAGACGGGCAAGGGCCGCCTGGTCGAGTCCCTGGCCCGGGCCATCGAGGCGTCGCCCGACGCGCTCGTGATCGACGACCTGCAGTGGGCCGATCCGGCCACGCTCGAACTCGTCGCGTACCTCGCGCAGCGCGGTACGCGCCTGTTCGGCGCGTACCGACCCGGCGAGGTCGGACCGGCGTTGCGACGGCTCCTCGAAGCGCTTCGCGGCCGCGACGCGCTGCAGGTGGTCGAGCTCGCACCGCTCGACGAGGCCGGCGTCCGGTCGCTGCTGGCAGACCTCACCGGGAGCGTTGCGGGCCCCGAGCTGTTCTCGCGCTGGCTCTGGCGACGCTCCGGTGGCAACGCCATGTTCGCGTTGGAGACGCTACGGGCCCTGTTCGAGGCGGGTGTCCTGCGGGCGACCGACGACGGTTGGGAGACCGACGTCGACGACCTGACACGCGACTACGGCGAGCTCGACGTGCCGCCCGCCGTCGCGGAGGTCATCCGTCGACGCCTCGGGCGCTTGGGCCCCGCGACGGTGCGGCTGCTCGAGGTCGCCGCCGTGCACGGTTCGGCGTTCGACGCGCGCCGCCTGACCGGCATCGCCGGGCTCTCGCCGGCGGCCACCGCCGACGCGCTGGGAGAAGCGGAGCGAGCCGGCTTCGTCACGGCAGGCACGTTCCGCCACGACCTCCTGCGGCAGGCGCTCTACGACGACATCGCTCCCGAGCGGCGCCGGCTCCTGCACGCCTTGGCGGCCGATGCGCTCGGCGACGCCGATCCCGGCGTGATCGCCGAGCAATGGTACCGTGCGGGTGAGGCCAGCCGCGCGCGCGACGCGTGGTGTGCCCAAGCCACGACCTTGCGGGTGCGCGGCCTCCAGCTGGACGCCTGCGCCGTCCTCGAGCGCGCCCTGGAGCGCTTCGGGACAGGACCGGACCGCGCCTGGCTGCTGGTGTCGCTCGCGAACGCACAGCGCGAGCGGTCGCTCCCGCGCGACGCCCAAGCGACCCTCGACGAGGCGCTGGCGACGCCGCACGACGACCCCGACCTGCGCCTCGCGGCCGCCATCGCACGCGCGTCGCTCCTGATGGTCCAGGGGCGTCTGTCCGAGGCCGACGAGGTCTTGAGCGCGTCGCGACCGCTCGCGCGACACGCCGACGACGACGCTCGGCTCGATCACGTGATGCTGCAGGCGCGCGTCGCCAAGCAACTCGTCCGGATCGACGACGCCATCGCGCTGCTCGAGCCCGAACTGGCCGCTCTGCGACGAGGACCGCCCACGGTGCGCCTGTGCCAGTTCGTCACCAGCCTCGGCGCGCTGCGCGACGACCAGGGCGACAACGCCGCCGCCCTACCGCTGCACCGCGAGGCCTACGCCCTCGCCGACGCCCTCGGCGCCAGGTACCACCAGGTCGACATCGCCATCAACCTGGTGTTCTGCCTCGCGGACCTCGGCCGGTTCGAGGAGGCCGAGGCCGTCGGTATCGAGGCGCTCGCGCTCGGTGCATACGACAACGTCGCGATCCTGCGCAACAACGTGGCGTCGGTGGCGTTCTCCGCCGGCCACTTCGACGCCGCGCTGGAGCAGTACCAGGTCCTGCAACGCGAGCGCGATCAACCCTTCCTGCGCGCCGTGGCGCTCGCACGCAGCGCCGAGGCGCTCGCACGCCTCGGCCGCCCCGACGGCATCCCGGCGCTGCTCGACGACGCCATCGCCGCCCTGGACGACACCGACTACGCCGTCGCCGTCGCGCGGGTGGTCTCCGCGGTGCTCGAACTGGGTGACGACGAGCAGGTGGGGCGACTGCGCGAGCGGGTGCCGCGCCTCGACCCGGACGCGATCCCTGCCCACCAGCGCGACGAGGTGCTCCGGCGCTGGCGCGAACGCATCGGCGTCACGGCCACGTAACGCGCCCGGCGCAATGCTCTGCCCATGGACGACGAGCGGCTCCGAGCGAGCGTCATCGTGCGTGTGATGGAGGGTCGGCGCGGGATGCGCATCCAGGTCGTCGTCCTGGGTCGCGGCCAGGTGTGCGAGTTCCACACCTGGGAGGAGGCGTTGCGGTTCGTCCGGCGGACGACGGCGACCAACGGCCTCCGCTGAGCGGTAGAAGCGCGTGCCCCGCGCTCGTTCGCCGCGACTGCGACGTGTGGCGCTCGTGCTAGCCTCCTCGCCATGGCGGATGCGCAGCGCCTCATCGAGCGCGACACGCTCGAGTTCGGCCGCATCGCGAACCTCAGCGACGGCGTCTTCGCCATCGCCATGACGCTGCTCGTCCTCGGCATCGAGGTGCCCGACCCCTCGGTCGCAGCCCTCTCCGAGCAGTTGCGCGAGCGCCTCCCGAACATGATCGCCTTCGTCCTCGGCTTCGGCCTCGTGGGGAACGTGTGGTGGACGCACCACAAGTTCGTCGGGCAGCTGGCCGCGTTCGACCCGGGCCTGCTGCGTCTGAACCTGACGTTCCTCGGTGTCGTGGCGCTCGCGCCCTTCCCCACCGGCATGGTCGGGAGCGCGCCGACCGAGCGCTGGGCCGTGATCCCGTTCATCGTGCTGTTCGTCGTCCTGATCGCGCTGACCGTCGCGATGGTCGGACGCGCTCACGCGCTCGGCCTGTGGCGCTGGCCGCTCAGCTCGGCGCTCTACCGCTGGGTGCGCCTGAGCTGGCTCGCCGCGCTCGGCGGCATGACGACCGCAGCGCTGGTCGCGCTGGTGTCACCCGTGGCCGGACTCGCGGTCGCGGCGCTGAGCGGCGCACTGGTGGAACCGCTGATCGCGCGGCGCGCGCCGCGTGGCTACGCTGAGCGTTCCTGAGCCAGGCCGCTGAGCCAGCGGTGCCGTAGGGCGCGCCCACGACGAGGACGATGGACCCTCGCTCCGGAGGCGCCGCAGCCCCTACGCTGACGGATGTGTCAGCCTCCGCCACCACGCTCGGAGCGGGAGCGGCGGTCGTCGAGACCCGAAGCCTGACCAAACGCTACGGCGACCTCACCGCCCTCGACGCGCTCGACCTCAGCGTTCCGGCGCGCTCGATCGTCGGGTTCCTCGGACCCAACGGCGCCGGCAAGACGACGGCGATGAAGCTGCTCGTCGGCCTCGCCAAGCCGAGCGCGGGGAGCGCCACGGTGTTCGGCCTCGACGTGCGCCAGCGCGGACCCGAGGTGCGCTCGCGCGTCGGCTACCTCGCCCAGGACCCGCGCTTCTTCGATCACTTCACGGCGCGCGAGACGCTGCGCTTCGTCGCACGCTTCTTCTACACGGGGCCCGCGGCAGCGATCGAGCGGCGCATCGACGAGTTGCTCGACCTCGTCGGCCTGCTCGACAAGGGCGACCGTGCGATCCGCGGCTTCTCGGGCGGTGAGCGGCAGCGCCTCGGCATCGCCCAGGCGAACGTCAACGAGCCCGACCTGCTGCTGATGGACGAACCCGCCGCGGCGCTCGACCCGGCCGGCCGCAAGGCCGTGCTGGCCGTCCTCGAACGCCTGCGCGAGCGCACCACCATCTTCTTCTCGACCCACATCCTCGACGACGTCCAACGTGTGGCAGACCGCGTCGCGATCTTGGATCACGGCCGGCTCGTCGCGCACGCCCCGACCCGCGAACTGCTCGCCGGCGACGGCGCCACGACGTTCGAGCTCGGTGTGCGAGGCGCGATCGACGAGGTCGCCGACGCCCTCGCCCCGCTGCCGTGGGTCGACGCGGTCGAGCCCCACGCGAACGGCGACAGCCCCGTCCTGCACGTGCGCGTACACGACATCGAGGCGGCCGAGACGCGGCTGTTGCGCGTGGCGCTCGAGGTGCCGGGCGCCGTCGTCACCAGCTACCGTCGGCGCAGCTTCGAACTCGAAGAGGTCTTCCTCCAGCTCGTCGACGGCCATCGGGGTGCCGCATGAGACACCCTGTGTCAACCCATGGTTGGTTGGTGGTTGGTGATGGTGGGGTCGTAGGGGGTGCCGTTGCGCCAGCAGGCGTGGAGGATTCGGGTCCAGGCTTTGGCGAGGATGCGTGTGGCGTGGGGGTGGCGGCAGCCGCGGGCGCGGGCGTGTTGGTAGATGCGGGCGGCCCAGGGGTCGGCGTGGCGGCTGTTGTTCGCCCAGGTGGTGAGGGCTCTCTTGAGGCGTTTGTTGCAGGCGTAGCGGCTGGTGACGCCGCGGCTCTTGCCGCTGGCGTGGGTGACGGGCGCGACGCCGGCTTCGCTGGCGAGGTGGTCGCGGCTGGTGAAGCGGTTGGGGTCGTCGCCGAGTTCGGCGACGATCTGGGCGGCGTTCAGGCGACCGGTTCTGGGGAAGCTCATCACCAGTCTCCCCATGGCGGTGCTGGCGCTGGCGTGCTCGAGCGCTCGGGTGAGGGGGTTGAGGCGCCCGACGACGGCGTTGAGGGCGCAGACCAGGCTGAGGACGATCTCGCGGGTGGCTTCCTCTTCGTGCTCGCCGATGGTGCTGTGTGGGGCGCTCTTGAGGCGGGCGAGGAGTTCGCTGGCGCTCTTGCGGCCGCTGTAGTGGTGCTTGACGAGAAAGGCGGCGAGGCGCTTCTCTCCGAGCGTCCTGGCGCTGCTGCTGGTGGGATAACGCTCGAGGAAGGCGAGCGCGATGGGGCTGGCGAGGTCGGCGAAGATCGCGGCGCCGCCTGGCCAAGCACGTTCGAGCACCGCCAAGAGTTGGTTGCTGAGCATGACCCGCTGCCGCACCATCTCGTCGCGGGCGCGGGCGAGCGTGCGAATGGCGCGCATTTCGTCGCTGAGGGGCGAGAGCGGTGTGAAGCGGTGAGCGTCGGTGCGCAGCAGATCGGCGAGCAGGTAGGCGTCGTGGGGGTCGCTCTTGCTGCTGTTGGCGCGGTAGCGGCTTCGGCTGGCTTTGACGACGTTCGGGTGGATGGGGATTACGGGATGCTCGGCCTCGAGCAGCGTGTCGACCAGTACGCCGCTGGGTCGTTCGATGGCGACGGGCAACTCCTGCGGCGGCGCGATCTTGCGCAGCTCCCGCAAGAGTCGCTCCAGCCCTTCACGCGAGTGCTCGACGGTGAACCGCTTCTTGACACCTCCCGTCTCGTTGAGCACACAAACGAGATGCTGCTTGCTGCCCCAATCGAGCCCGACCGTATACGACACGTTCGATCACCTCCCGGCTGGAGTACGCTCGCCAGCGTCGGGAGGTCCTGCCGGTCGCTCACTGAACGGCACTCATGCGGCACACCCTGTCGAAAGAGGCCGCCGGTGCGACACCCTGTCGCCGGTCGTGACCTCCCGGCCATCACGAGCGGGCGGGTCTCATGCAGGCCCTCGAGAGGCAAGCCACGCTGGCCCTACTCGGTGATGCGCCGGGCGAGCACCACGATCATCGACCAAGCGAAGACCGCGAGCTCCAACCCAGAGGTACCCCAGTGAGCCGCGCCGACGTCCCGGTTGCCGCCTCCGCGCGCGCCGCAGCTGATCGCCTCGAGCGCGTCACCGAGCACGGCTGGCGACGCGGCTTCGCCAACCTGCTCCGCAAGGAGCTCGCGACCTGGACGCGCACGCGCACCGGCTGGGTGCAGGTGGTCGTGTGGATCGCGCTCCTGAACGGGCTGCTCACGCTGCCCCTGGTGTTCATGCGCGACCTGTTCACGACCGAGCTCGGCGGCACCTTCGATGCCGCACTCGACATGTACTTCAACCTCTCGGCCATGCTCCCATACGCCGGCGTCGTCATCCTGGCGCAAGGCGCGATCATCGGCGAGCGCCAGCTCGGCACGGCCGCCTGGGTGCTCTCGAAGCCCGTGTCGCGCAGCGCGTTCGTGCTCGCCAAGTTCGCCGCCTTGGCGCTCGGGATGCTCGTGAGCGCCGTGACGATCCCGTCGCTCATCGCGTATGCCGCGCTCTCGCTCGAGGCCGGCGCGACGCTCGACGCGCTGCGCTTCGCCACCGCCGTCGGCATCGTCGCCCTCGGCCTGCTGTGGTACCTCGCCCTCGCCCTGATGCTGGGCACGCTCGTGCAGCAGCGCGGCGTGGTGCTGGCGGTGCCGTTGGTGTCGATCGTGGCCGGGGACATGCTGATCGCCGCGTGGAGCGGCCTCGGCGAGCTCGGCCCGTGGATGCTCGGGCGGCTGGCGTTGGTCGTCGCCGATGGCGGCCCGCTGCTCTCGCCCTGGCCGCTCGTCTCCACCGCCCTCGCCACCCTCGCCTTCCTGGCCGTCGCGCTGTGGCGCTTCGGCCTCGAAGAGTTCTGAACCCCATGCGCCGCGCGCACAACGAAGGAGCCCCGACCATGGCACGCAACCACCCGGCCCGCACGCTCGCCTCCATCGTTCTGCTCGTCACCCTGGCCCTCGCCGGCACCGTCGTCGCACAGGATCGGTACGACGACCCACAGGGCCGCTTCTCCGTGCCCATCCCGACCGATTGGACCGTGACCGCGACGCCCGATGTCCTCACGCTCGAGCACACCGAGCCCGCCGCCGTGATGCACGTGCTTGCGCCGGTCGGTGCCGAGGCCGACGTCGTGGCAGCGGCGCTCGCGATCCTGGTCGACCCGAACCTCGACGCCGCGTTCGCCGCGGCGCCGCTGCAGGCCACCCCGGTGCCGCTGCCGAGCGGCACCTGGACACAGCGCATCTACCAGGTCGGCGACGACATCGTCGCCGCCATCAGCCTCGAGCGTGGCGGCCACACGGTGCTCGTGCTCGCCCAGGCCACACAGCCGGCGTTCATGTCGACCGCCAACGCGGCCACCAACCAGGTGCTCCTGGGCCTCGAGGTACTGCTGCCCGAACCGTACGCGGCCGCACCGGAGGACCTCCCGTACGACGTGATCGAGGCGACCATCGACGCCGGCGACCACACGATGGCCGGCACGCTGACGGTGCCCCCGGGCGACGGTCAGGTGCCCGGGATCGTGATCGTGTCGGGAAGCGGCGCCCAGGACCGCGACGGCGTCAACCCGGGCATGCCCGGCTACGCGCCGCTGCGCTGGCTCGCCGACCACCTCACCCGCGCGGGCGTCGCCGTGCTGCGCTTCGACGAGCGCGGCATCGGCGGCTCGGGCGGCGACCACGAGAGCGCCACCTCGGCCGATCTCGCCGACGACGTCACGGCGGCGCTGCGGTACCTCGCCGGCGCGGAACGCGTCGACGCCGCGCGCGTCGGGCTGCTCGGCCACAGCGAGGGCTCCGTCATCGTCGGTCGCGTCGCGGCCGCGCTTCCGGACGAGGTGGCGTTCCTGATCGCCATGGCCGGCCCGGCGCTGCCGTACTCGGAGATCGTGATCACGCAGGTCGAGCGCATCGCCGCCGCGTCCGGCGCGAGCCAGGCCGAGATCGACGAGGCCGTCGCGCTCCAGCGTACGTTCGTCGAGCGCGCGATCGCCGAGGACTGGGAGGCGCTCGAAGCGCTCGCGGTCGAACACGTCACCGATCAACTCGCGGCGCTGCCCGAGGCGCAGCGCGCCCAGCTCGGCGACATCGACGCCTTCGTCGCGCAGCAGGTGCAGGCGACGGTGGACGCGTTCCAGAGCCCGTGGCTGAGCTACTTCATGACCTACGACCCACGCGGCGACCTGCGCAGGATCACGGCGCCGACGCTCGTGCTGTTCGGCGAGCTCGACGTCCAGGTCGACCTGGAGCAGAACCGTGCCCCCTTCGAGGCGGCACTGGCGGAGGCCGGCAACGACGACGTCACCGTCGTCGTCGTACCGCAGGCGAACCACCTGTTCCAGGAGGCCGTCACGGGTAACGTCGACGAGTACATGGCCCTCGAGATGGCGTTCGTGCCTGGGTTCATGGACGCGATCGTCGATTGGATCGCGGGTCGGTTCCTGCCCTAGCGAGGCAAGGGCACGACGCGTCGCAGCGTCCATTGGAGAGCACGATGACCACGACGACCACCGACCGCCGGCGGGGCGATCTCGCCCGCCTCGGCCTCATCTCGCTCGTGGTCATCGCCGCGCTCGCGGCGCAGCGGCCGCCGGCCGTGGTCCCGGCGACGGCACCTGCCGAGGCGGTCTCGGCCGAGCGGGCGTCCACCATCGTCGCGACGCTCGCGGCCGAACCGCATCCGGCCGGGTCGGCGGCGAACCGCGCCGTGCGCGACGGCCTCCTCGCCGCCCTCTCGGACCTCGGGCTCGAGACCGAGGTCCAACGCACGGTCGCCGTGAGCGAGCGCTTCGGCGGCGCCACCGCGGCGCTGGTCGAGAACGTCCTCGGCCGCTTGCCGGGTCGCCAGGGCGACTCCGCGGTGCTCCTCATGGCGCACTACGACTCCGTCCCGACCGGGCCCGGAGCGGCGGACAACATGGCGGCCGTCGCGGCCATCCTCGAAGCGCTGCGCGCGATCACCAGCGCTGCGCCGCTAGCGAACGACGTGATCGTCCTCTTCAGCGACGCCGAGGAGATCGGCCTGCTGGGGGCCGAGGCGTTCGCGGCCGAGCACCCCTGGATGGCCGATGTCGGCCTCGTGGTCAACCTCGAGGCGCGCGGCAGCAGCGGCCCCTCGGTGTTGGTCGAGACCAGCGGACCGAGCCACGCGCTCATGCGCGCGTTCGCCGGCGTCGTCCCCTACCCGAACGCGAGCTCCTTGGCGACGGCGGTGTACGACCTCCTCCCGAACGACACCGACTTCACCGTCCTCGCCGAGCGTGGCGTGCCAGGGTTCAACGTCGCGTTCATCCGCGACGCCGCGCACTACCACACCGTGCGCGACGCGGTCGACACGCTCAGCCTGCGCAGCCTGCAGCACCACACCGAGCACGTGCTCGCCCTGACGCGCCACTTCGGCGACGCCGACCTACGCGCGCTCGCCGAGACGCGCGGCGACGCGGTGTTCGTCGACGTCCTGCGGCGCTGGATCGTGCGCTATCCGCAAGCGCTCGCCCTCCCCTTGTCCCTCCTGGCCGCAGCGCTCTGGATGGCGGTGACGTTCGCAGCGCGGCGGCGGGGGCTCGTGCGATTGCGTGGCGTGGCGCTCGGTGCGGGTGGCGCCCTCCTCGCCGCCGTCGTGGTCGTCCTTGTCGGCAGCGGCCTGGTCGCGATGCTCGAGGCCGCGCAACCGGCCCTCGCCGAGCGGTGGATCGCCGCCCCGTACCGCGTGGAGACGACCATGGCGGGTCTGGTGCTCGCGGCGCTGGCGTGCACCTGGTCCGTCGCGCGCGCCGCGCGCCTGGCCGCGACGCCGCTCGCGCTCGGGCTGGGCGGCGCGCTCGTGTGGACGGTCCTCGCCTTCGCCTCGGCGCTGTTCCTCCCGGGCGCCAGTTACCTCCCGACGCTGCCGCTGCTCGGAGCGCTCGCGGCCGCGGGCGCTGTCGTCGCGTCGCGCGACCGACCGGGCCGTGCCCCGTGGCACGCCTGGGCCCTGACCGCCGGCGCGCTGCCGACGCTCGTGCTGGTGCCGCCGTTCATCGCCGAGGGCTTCATCGCGCTCGGCGTGCACCTGGCGGCGCCCGCACTCGTCCTCACCGCGCTGGCGGCCTGGTCGCTGACGCCGCTCATCGACGCGCTCCGCGGTCCCCGCCCCTGGTTGCTCCCCGTCCTCCTCGTGGGCGCCAGCACCAGCATGCTCGTCGTCGGTGCGCAGCGCGCTGCGTACTCGGAGCTGCAGCCGGCCCCGAGCCACGCGGCCTACGTCACCGACCCGGGCGCCGGCGTCGCGTACTTCGTCGGCCCGCATCCGGGCGGCGACGAGTGGTCGCGCGCGTTCATCGACGCAGCGCCCGCGGCGCTCGAGGCCGCGCGTGCGCTGCTCCCCGGCATCCAGGTCGCGCGCGCTGGCGAGGCGCCCATCCTCGACCTCCCGACGCCGGTCTTGGACGTGCTGGCCGACACGCGAAGCGGCGACGAACGGCGCCGCACGCTCCGCGTCGGCGCTGGGCGTGACGCGATCCAGCTGTTCGTGCACGTGCGCACGGCGGCCGCGCTCGACGTCGTGGTGGCGGGCCGAGCGCTGGACCGCACCCTGCTCACCGCCGGCTGGCACACCGTGCGTCTGCACGGTCCCATGGACGAGGGCATGACGATCGAGCTGGTCACCCGCGGCGACGCGCCGCTGGAGCTGGCGCTAATATCCGTGTCGTTCGACCTGCTCGCCCATCCCGGCCTCGGGCTGCCGCAGCGCCCACCACACCTGATGACCGCTCCATCGCGCCTCGGCGACGCCGTCCTCGTCCGGCGCACGTGGACGTTCGAGTGATCGTCGCTGCGACGCGCAGCAGTCGACACCGCCCCGGCTGTCCAGTTCCGGCGAGGCCCGTCGAGGCCACGTCCGCACCGTTCGAGGTCCCGAAACACGCGTTCGCGGCACAGTTCGCGCGACCCGAACGCAAGGCCTTGACGAATGACGCATACCCAGGTATGTTACATGGCATCAACCACGAAGGACAGCGGCGCCCACTGGGCGCCGGTTTCGTGTGGCCCGGCTCCCGTGTGACCCCACGCCGCTCGGGACGGTCGCCCGTTGCACGGACACCCGGTTCGCCCCAACCGTGAGGAGAACTGCCCACACGGCGGTCGCGAGGAGCGCCATGTCGATCACCGCCGACGCCCCCACGGCGTTGCTGCACCCGTTCCATCTGCACATCGACCCGATGCAGCGGTTGCTCCTCGTCAACCTGGAGCGCGACCCGGACGCGCTCTACCAAGGATTCGAGCCGCAGGCGTTCGACGACGACCTGCATGGTCGCGGGGTCATCGTGATCGGCTGGCGCCGTGACGGCCGCGTCGACGTCTTCCACCCGCCCTCCGTCAGGCTCGACCCCGCCACGTACGCCATCGCCGGCGGCGGCCTGCACCTGATGCTCGAGCGACCGCTCGAGCACGCGCGGTTCGACATCGGCCCGCATGGTGTAAACGCCGACGTGCGCTTCGACGACACCATCGGTCGTCCCATCGAGCTGCGTATCGCCGAGCGCTCGAAGCGCGTCGCGCCGCGCATCGCACTGCTGGCGCCCATGGGCGCGGCAGCCACCACCCCGTCGGCGCTGCCGTTGGTGCTGATGCGCGACTTCGGCTTCGTGCGGCGCTCCGGGACCGAGGCCTTCGTGGCCATCGACGGCCGTGCGCACGCGCTGGACCACCTGCCCGTACCGATCGACCTGCAGCGCATGTACTTCGTGCGCTACGCCGAGGCGCCGCTGATCGCCACGCTCAACCCCGCCCACACCGGTCCCATCGCAGCGATCGGCCTGCCCGACGGCGCGTTCGTCGACCACGCCGGCGCTCGCCACCATCTCGAGCGCGCTGGGGCGCGTGCGTCACTGGCGTCGATCGAGCGCGTGCACGGCGACCAACGCGTCGCCGTGGGCTTCGCGCCGGCGTTCCCCAACCTGCTCGACGTGGCGCCGGACGCCGGCAGGGAGGGGCGCTTCACGATCACGTCCGACCCGCGCATCGGCAGCGTGGCCGGGACGTACGCCGTGCGCCGCGAGGGCGACACCGTCAGCGTCCGCATGGTCCCCTGCGACGGGTGGCGACCGCGTGAGCGGCGCCTGTCGGTGCGGCTCATGTACCGCGTGAACGCCGCGTTCCGCTCGTGGCCGAGCACGTACCTCTGGAGCGCGACGATCGACCTCGCGGCCGAGACTGGCCCGCAGATGGCGTCGTACTGGTCACGGACCGCCTGAGCCGATCGCCACACCGCTCATCGAGGCGCCGCCCTCCGAGCCCGTCGGATGCCATGCTGCGTCCAGAGGGGGACGTCATGGACATCGAAGCGCTCGACACGCCCGCGGTGGTGATCGACCTCGACCGCGTCGACGCCAACCTGGCAGCCGCGCAGCGCTACGCCGACGAGCACGGCCTCGCGCTCAGGCCGCACGTGAAGACCCACAAGCTCCCCTGGGTCGCGCACCGGCAGGTCGCACTCGGTGCGGTGGGGATCACCGCCCAGAAGATCGGCGAGGCCGCCGTGATGGTGGCGGCGGGGATCGAAGACGTGCTGCTGTCGTACCCGTTGGTCGGCGAGACGAAGCTCGAGCCGCTGGCCCGCTTGGCGCGCGCGACGCCGCGACTGGCGGTCGCGCTCGACAACGACGTGTCGCTCGATCTCGTGGGCCGCGCCGCCGCCGCGGCGGAGCGCACCATCGACGTCCTGATCGAGTTCGAGTCCGGCCGCCTTCGGACGGGCGTGGTCACACCTGACGAAGCGCTGCCGCTGGCGCAGGCGACCGACGCGCACGCGCACCTGCGTCTGCGCGGCTTCATGACCTATCCGTTGGGCGCGGGCGCAGGCGACTGGGTCCGCGATGCTCGCGGCGTGCTCGCACGCCACGGACTCGAGGCGCCGGTGTTCTCCGGCGGCGGCACGCCGGGGATGTGGCACGCTCACGAAACGTCCGGGCTCACCGAACTGCGGCCGGGGACGTACGCCTATCACGACCGTGCGACGGTGGCCGCCGGCGCGGGGCGGCTCGAGGACTGCGCGCTGCACGTGCACGTGACCGTCGTCAGCACCCCCGAGCGCGGCCGCGCCGTGATCGACGCGGGCTCGAAGGCGCTCACCAGCGACACCGTCGCTCCGAGCGTCGGCGCAGGCTACGGCCTGGTGCTCGAGCACCCCGAGGCCGTGATCACCGCGCTCTCCGAGGAGCACGGCGTGCTCGACGTCTCCGCCTGCGAGCGCCCGCCGCGTGTCGGCGACCGCGTACGGATCGTCCCCAACCACGTCTGCCCCGTCAGCAACCTGGTCGATGCCGTCGCGGTGCAGCGCGGGGGTTCCCTGCACGGGGTGTGGCCCGTGGCGGCGCGGGGGACGACGCGCTAGCGTCCCCCGGCGTCCCGCCGATGCACCATCGACGAGGTCGACAGACCCGTCAGGCCGCGTGCATCGACCGAGCGAGCGCCATACCGTCGGCTGCGCTGATCGCGGGTGCGATCTGGACGTCGACGATGTCGTCCCAGGCGCTCGTCAGCTGCAGGATCTGAGCGTACGTGTCAGCCTCGATGATGGCGATCGCCGAGGCCACCGTTCCCTCGAGCCAGTACTCCCCGACGACCCTGATGCCCTCTGGGTAGTCCCATCCCAGCCGGCGCTCGATCAGCTCCTTGTTGGGAACGTGCTGGTGCATGATCACGACGAACAACATGGTCTCTCGTCTCTCGCCGACACACCCGCTGGTCCCTCCCTCATAGGTGCCGACGAACGTGTACGCAAGGGGCAACCGTCCCTCTCGGCCAACGCGTGACCGCTGGGCCCGATACCACCATGTTCCCGGCCGAGCGCGCTCCGGGCACGGGCGCGGTAGCCTCTCTTCCCGGAGGTCTCCATGCAGACACGCCCCATCGGATCGCTCCAGGCATCGGTCGTCGGCCTGGGCTGCAACAACTTCGGACGCCGCGTCGACGCAGACGGCACGAAGCGCGTCCTCGACGCCGCCATCGACGCGGGCGTCACGTTCCTCGACACGGCCGACGTGTACGGCGACACCGACAGCGAGGCCTTCATCGGGCGCGCGCTCGCGGGCCGGCGGGACCAGGTCGTGCTCGCCACCAAGTTCGGCTGGCCGAAGGAGGGGTACGGCGGCGCACACCCGGACCACGTCCGCCGCGCCTTCGAGGCTAGCCTGAAGCGCCTGCGCAGCGACCACGTCGACCTCTACCAGCTGCACCACCCCGATCCGGCGGTGCCGATCGCCGACACGCTCGGGGCGCTCGCGGAGCTGGTGCAGGCCGGACACGTGCGCGAGATCGGCTGCTCGAACTTCAGCGCGGCGCAGCTCGACGAGGCCGAGGCAGCCGTGGCCGCGGGCGCGCCGCGCTTCGTGAGCCTGCAGAACGAGTACTCCATGCTGCACCGCGAGCCCGAGGCCGAGGTGCTCCCCGCCTGCGAGCGCCTGGGCATCGCCTTCCTGCCGTACTTCCCGATCAAGAGCGGCCTGCTGACCGGCAAGTACCGGCTCGGCCGGCCGCTGCCCGACGGCACCCGGATATCGGGCAGCGAGCGCTTCGCCGAACTGGTCTCAGACGAGAGCCTGACGCGCGTGGAGCGCCTGATCGCGTTCGCCGAGGCGCGCGGTCGCGAGCTCGTCGACCTGGCCTTCGCCTGGCTGCTCGCCAACGGCAGCGTCGCCAGCGTGATCGCGGGCGCCACGTCGCCCGAGCAGGTGCGCCGCAACGCAGCCACGGCCGACTGGACCCTCACGCCCGCGGATCTCGGGGAGATCGAGGCGCTGTTGGCCTGATCGTCGTCTCGACGGCGCGGACGGACGGGCGTCCCGCTCGACGCGGGGCGCCTGCACCGCCCGCCTACCCTGACTCCTGGCGACCCTGTCGACCCCCGCGGGATGGCGTGCCGACTCCCCGTCGACCCCCTGGCCGCCCGAGCGCCGCGAACCCGACCGACCCCACCAGCGCGAGGGCGGCGAGGGCGCCGAACCCCGGAGCGTAGCTGCCGGTCGCGTCGGCGACGATCCCCAAGAGCAGCGGACCACCGACGGTCCCGAACATCACGATCAGCGACGACACGCCCATCACGGCCGCGAACGACTCGCGCCCGAAGTAGTCGGCCCGCAGCGCCCCCATCAACGGCCCGCGCAGGCCCCACGCCACGCCGTGCACGATCGCCGCGACGGTCACGGCCGTCGTCGTCTCCGCGCGCATCAGCAGCAGCATGGCCAGCGCGTGACCGAGCATGCCGGCGGTCGCCAGGACGCGTTTGTCGACGCGGTCGCCGGCGATGCCGCCGAGCAACTGCCCCAGGATCGACACGCCCGTCATCAGGGCCAGCAACGATGCTGCCACGGCGACGCTCAGCCCGAGCGCCCCGCTCGCGAAGATGACGAAGTGCACCGACACGCCGGCCACCACCGCGACGGCCGCCGAGTGCGCCAGCGACATCGACCAGAACGCCCACGTCCGCAGGGCAGCGCGGGCGCCGATGGCCGGACCGGTGGCGACGCGGCTGCGCGCCGGCGCACCGTCCTCGTCGGCCGGCGCACCGTCCGGCCTGAGGCCGAGTTGCTCAGGGTCGCGTCGCATCAGGCGCGCGATGGGCAACCCGATCGCGATCACGGCGAGCCCAGACCCGAACGCCATCGCCCGCCAACCGTAGGCCGCCAGCCCGATCGCGACCAGCGGAACGGCCAAGCCGCCGATGCTCATGCCGGTCTGCATCAGGCTCAGGGCCGTGGCCCGGCGGCGCTCGAACCAGTTGACCAGCACCGTCATGAGCGACAGCAGCCCGCACAGGCTCGCGCCGACCGCCATCAGCAGGAACACGACGATGAACTGCACGAAGTTCTGCACGAAGGCGAGCGCCATGAAGCCGACGCCCAGCATCAGGACACCGGCGACGATCACCCGCCTGGGAGACACCCGTTGCAGGAGCCATCCGTGGAGCGGACCGAGCAGCCCGCTCTCGGTGCGATGCAGGGAGTAGGCGAGCGAGATGGTGGTCCGGCTCCAGCCGAACTCGAGCATCCAGTACGCGGCGTAGGCGCCGTAGGCCTGGAAGAACAGCCCGGCGAGCACGGCTTGCAGCGTCATGGCGCCGCCGACGAGCCACCAGCCGCGGTACACCTGGCCAGCCCGCTCGCCGAGCGACCTCAACACGCTGCTGTCGCGCCCTCGGGGGCGAGGGGGGTGTCCATGTGGCTCCTGAGGCTGGTCGCTCGTCCGCGGCGTGCGCGTGGCTCGCGAACCGGGGGGCGACGCGGCGGCCGCCTTCGACAGGCTATCGCGTCGACACGGCCCCAGCGACGCGCTCGCGCGTGACAGGGGGACCAGCACGGCTCCGGCCACGACGCCACGGCAGCGTCCTTCGACCGCGCAGATCGATGTGGGCACTTAATGGTCACTACGTGGTCACATCGACGTCGAGAACCGGTCCGTGCTCGTCTCAGACACGTGCTATGCTTGTGGCCACACACTGGTCACGTCGTGACCACATCGGAGGAGGGCCATGCGCACCATCGGCATCCGCGCGTTCCGAGACGAGGCCACCAGCCATCTCGCCCGCCCCGAACCGCTCGAGATCCAGCGCCACGGGCACACGGTCGGCTACTTCATCCCCGTTCGTGACGCCGACGGTCGTCCGCCGCTCGCTCTCCTCGCGACGCTGCTCGACGAAGCGATCGACCAGAGCGACCTGCCTCAGGCTGAACTCGTCGCGCTGCTCGCGGAGGCCCGCACGCGCCGCTGAGCCGCTCCGAGCAGCCGCCGCACCACGCCGTCGTCGACTTGGCCGAAGCGAACGTAGGCGTACCCGATCGCACCGGGGAACGGCTCAGGCACCGAGACTGCCACCACCTCGTCGATCTCGGTCGCCAACCGCTCCACCGTGTCGCGCGGGGCGACCGGCACCGCCACCACCACGCTCGCGGCGCCCGCGGCGCGCACCGCGCCGATCGCGGCGCGCATCGTGAGGCCGGTCGCCAACCCGTCGTCGACCAGGACGACGAGCCGTCCGACGACGGACGAACCGAGCTCAGGACCGCCGTACGCCTCGCGCCTGCGGCGCGCCTCGCGCCGCGCCTCGCGCTCCGCCCCGGCGAGCCAGGCAGGGTCGAAGCCACCCACGCCCTCATCGCCTGCCACCACCGGGCCGTCCTCGCACACCGCGGCGATCGCGTACTCGGGCTGCAACGGGTGGCCGATCTTGCGCGGGCTCAGCGCGACCAGTGGTGCGTCCAGCGCCTCCGCGACGACCGCACCCACCGGAACGCCGCCTCGCGTCAGCGCCACCACGACGGGCGTGGCCGTGCGCAGGTGCGTGAGGCGCTCGGCCAGCGCGGCCCCTGCCACGGATCGATCGGCGAAGCGCATGGCGCCCTCCTCACCAGCAGCCGCTCTCGTCACCAGGATGCAGCACGCCGGCGCACGGGCGCCAGCGAACGCGCGACGTGCGCCGTGCGACGTGCGACGTGCGCGGCGCCGGGGACGCGATCGCGCGTCCGACGCCCGACGCCGCGCCGGTGACGACGGCCGTCGTGCCGGCGAGGCGTATCGGCTCAGGCCCGCTGGTCCATCGCCGCGGCGAAGCTCGTGGCGATGTCGAGCCGCGTCATGAACGTCACGCCCGAGCGGGCCTTGGCGTGGCGGATGAACTCGTCGACGGCCTTGATACGCCCGGGGCGCCCGGCCATCCGCATGTGGAGGCCGACCGACATCATGCGGGGCCAGCGCCGACTCTCCTCGTAGAGCACGTCGAACGAGTCCTTGAGATACGTCACGAAGTCGGTCTCGTACCCGTGTGCGGCCCAGTAGTGGGAGTCGTTGACGTCACCGGTGTAGGGAACCACCACGTGCCGCTGCCCCTGGACGTCGACGAAGTAGGGCACGTCGTCGTTGTACGCGTCGGAGTCGTACACGAAGCCACCCTCCTCCACCAGGAGTTCCCGCGTGTGCACGCTCGGCGCCGTTCGGCAGTACCAGCCGAACGGTCGTTGGCCGGTCGTCTGCCTGATCGACTCGACCGCCAAACGGATGCGCTCGCGCTCCACCTCACGCTCCATCGCGAAGTGCTCTTCCCAGCGGTACCCGTGCGCGTTCACCTCGTGCCCGGCGGCGACGATCGCCCGCGCCGCCGCGGGGTTGCGCTCCAACGCGACCGCGCACACGCCGAACGTGGCAGCCACGCCGTGCCGCTCGAACAGGTCGAGCAGCCGCCAGAAGCCGACCCGAGCGCCGTACTCGAAGAACGACTCGTTGGCCAGGTTCCGGACACCGGGCGGGAACTGCTTGACCCCCCACTCACCCAGGTGCTCCTGCCGATCGTCGCCGAACGCGTACGAGTACTCCGATCCCTCCTCGTAGTTCACGACGAGGTTGATCGCGAGACGGTTGCCGCCAGGCCAATCGAAGACCGGCGGCGTGGCTCCGTAGCCGACGAAATCACGCTCGATGCTCATGCGCTCACAACCTCCAGGAACTGGGACGAGATCGCCCTCACCGGTACGAGAACGGGTCGAACGGCGCACCGCTGGCGTCGGCGACGGCCTGCACGAAGGTGCTCGTGGTGTGCGGCGTGCGGTAGATGAGGTCGAAGAAGCGCTTGCGTTCGGCATCGCTGCGCTCGAAGCGCTCGTAGGCGAGCTTCACGATGCGACGACCGTAGTAGTACTGCGCGTAGTTCGTCCGCGCGAGATCGTCGGTGAAGAACTGATAGGCGCGCTCGGCGTCGTCGCGCAGCACGAAGTGCTCCACCATCAGGTCGACGGCCTCGGCGCGCGTCATCTCACCACTGTTGCACCACAGGCAGGCGTTGTTCATGGCGATGCGGCCGAGGTCCATGTAGGCCACGGCCGCCCGCAGCGCGGTCGCCTCCGGGGAGTCGCCGTCGTCCCATCCGAGGAAGTGCATCGCCGATTCCGGGCCACCCTCGAACACCGCGTTGGTGGGGTTGTTGAGCTGGTAGTACGCGGCCTCGACCGGCCAGCGCTCCTGTTGGTACAGCCAGTCCCACAGCGCGTAGAAGGTCTGGTGACCCGGGTACGCCTCGTGGCACAGCACGTGCACGAACAGGTCGCGCTGCCAGTGCTTGTCGACGTTGAAGTGCAACCAGCCGCGGAAGTCGCCCGTGTACTGGGAGCGGCCGCTGTAGTGGACGTCGCGGATACCGGTGAACGAGTCGACGCCTTCGCCGGGGGGCAGCTCGAGCACGCGCCGCTCGGTGTCGCGCCGCGCGTCGCCGAGGATGCCCTGGCCGAACTCGATCACCGCGTCGCCGGTCAG
>SLSM01000182.1 GCA_007130445.1 Trueperaceae bacterium
CGCAGCGGCGCCCTGCAGCCGATCGGGATCGCGCGACACCGCGCGCACGCGCGAACCAGCGTCCAGCGCGCGCCGCACCACCCGGCTCCCGAGCACACCGGAGGCCCCGACGATCACGACCACGGCGGCACCTCACACGGAGACGAGCGACGGCGGTCGGATGGGGTCATAACATCACCTCCTGGGAAGCGCTCGCCCCCGGCTGCGGTGCGTCGAAGCAACCCGGATCGAACGACGTGACACTGTGAGGCACGATAGTGCACGATCACCCACGCGCGCCACTGTCGGAGCGGCCGAGACGGAGTCCAGCGCCCAGCAGGATCCTGGCGGGTGCGCTGCCGGCAACGCCGGGGGCGACCTGCACACCGACGCGTGAGTGCACGACGCGATAGGCTCTCCATCGATGCCTACGCCGCATGACGACGCGACCGCACCCGTCACCGAGCGACCGTTGGAGCGTTCGGCGACCATGCGTCGAGTCGTGCTCACGGCCCTCGTCGGCTGGGCGCTGCTGTCGATCGCCTCGATCGGAGCCGGCGACCCGAACGGCGTGCCGGCGATCGGCGCCGTCGTGTTCGGCGTCGTCGCGGCGGTGTGGAGCATGCGCTGGCAGGCGCCCCGTCGCGTCGTGGCGGCAGGGGTCGGGCTGTACGCGGGCGCCCTGACCGTCGCGACCCTGCTCGCGGGTTGGACGGACGTGACCGACGACGCCAGGGTGCAGATCGTCACCGGCAATCCGAACGTGTTGGCAGCCGCGCTCGTGACAGCGCTCGCAGCCTGGGCGGCGCTGGCCCCGCGACGCCGGTGGGTGTGGTGGGGGTGGCCGATCGTAGGGTTGGCGGTGCTGCACACCGGCTCGCGGACCGCGGGTGGAGCTCTGCTGGCGGCGGCCACGGTGTGGCTGGTGGTGCAAGCCGTTCGCGGACGTTCGCGACTCGCGTGGGCGCCGGTCGTCGCCGTGGCCGTCCTGGCTGCCGCGGCGTTCGCCTGGCAACGCGGCGTGGTCGAGTTGACGCCGAACCTGCTCTCCGCCCCCAGCGACTTCAGCGACGCCGCGTGGCGTCACGACCTCGCCGCGAGCGTCACCGTCAGCGACGAGGGTGCGGAGGGCCCGTTCCCGGGCACCAGCGCGCAGAGGCTGGTCGCGACCGCACGACCGGACCGTACGAACCTGGCGCACCAGAGCATCGGTCGCTCCGAAGATGGCGTCCCCTACGTCGCCTCGATCTACCTGCGCGCTGACACGGCGCAACGCTTCGTGCTCACCTCGCACCTCGCCAGCGTGACGTGCGAGGTCGGCCCCGAGTGGAGCCGCTGCGTCACGCCGGTCGGTTACGGCGACGACTACTTGCAACGTCAGATCCACCTCCGGGCACCGGTTCGCGGCGGCAGCGTCGACGTCGAGGTGTTCGGCGCGCAGTACGAGCGCGGGACCGAGGCGACGCCGTTCCGCGACGTGCGTCCGGCGTGGATACCGCAGACGATGGTCAACCGCTTCGACCTTCGGCGCGTGACGCTGCTGCCTGAGAACCGCCTGCCGCCGTGGCGCGCCGGCGTCGAGATCTTCATGGATCAGCCGTGGTTCGGCGTCGGCCTGGCCGCCGCCCCCGACACCTTCGAGGAGCGGACCGGTCGCACCATGTCCCGGCCGGTCACCTACGCGCACCACCTGATCCTGCAGTGGCTGGCGGTCCACGGCGTATTCGGCGTCGTCGGCATCGCCGTCATCGCCGTGGGCGTGCTGTCGCTCCTGAGCGCCACGGCGTGGTCACGGCTCGCACCGATGCTGGTCGCGCTCGCGCTCCTCAACACGTGGGACGTCACGTTCCTGGAGCCCACCGTGTTCGTCGCGGCGCTGCTGGCGACCGCTTCGTTGGTGCACGGAGGAACGCCTACGGCACCTCGAACGCGCTCTGGTCGACCGGTCCACGCCGGTGACCCGAGTACATGAGTTCGGTGCCCGAGCCGTCGAGACCCTTGACCACGAGACCCGCCCCGCGGTCGAACCAGAACCATCGCCCCTCGACGACGCCTTGCACGAGCGGCTCGTACGTGTCCGGACCCGTCAGCGTGAAGCTCTGCGTGGTGCCGTCGGGGATGAGCGTGGCAGGTGGCGCTGCCTCGGCTGCGCGTGCGGTGACGTCGTCCATGGGGGCCCTCACGTTCCTGTCAGTACGTGAGCACACGGTCGTGCTCGAAGGTGAGCCGCACCAACACGCCCGGCAGCGCGAACTCGGCAGGGACGTGTGCGATGTCCGCCTCGCTCACGCCGCGGGCCTTGGCCGACATGCCCGAGAGGTGGAAGCGCACGCCGCCGGCCACGAGTGCGTCGACATGCTCACGCAGGCGGCCGGTGCCGATGCCGACCAATGCGTCGATCGTCGCGGCGCGCAGCAGCTGAACGGCGTCGCCGGCCAAGAAGAAGGCGACGTCGTGGCCCTCCTCGAGCGCGGTTCGGCCAACGAGGAACGCCAGCGCGGCTCGGGTCGGATCGTCGGGACCACAGGTGACGTGGACGAGCAGCGTCGGCATGCACACCTCCGTTGGACGAGGCCCGAAGAGTAGCAGATCGTCGCAGCCACTCGAGGTCGGACCGGGAGGCGATGCATGTTACTTAGGTCTTGACCTAAGTAATAGTGTCCCCGTAGGATGCCCGCATGGCGCCGTCCCCCGATGCCCGAACCGACGTCTTCAAAGCCCTCGCCGACCCGACCAGGCGCGCGGTCGTCGAGCGCCTCGGGGACGGGCCCGCGTCGGTGACGGAGCTGGCGCGACCCTTCGGCATGGCGCTGCCGTCGTTCGTGCAACACCTCCGCGCCCTCGAGGCGGCTGGACTCGTGGCCTCGCACAAGGCGGGCCGCGTCCGCACCTACCGTCTCATCCCCGACCACCTCAAGGGCGCCGAGGACTGGCTCGCGCGCCAACGCACGCTCTGGGAGCGCAGGCTCGATCGCTTCGACGCCTACGTCTCCACCCTCGAGGAGGACGCACCATGACCACCGACCGCCACACCCCGGACCCCAGCCTCGACCTCGTCCTCGAACGCGACATCGACGTTCCCAGGTCGCTCGTCTGGAAGGCCTGGACGACTCCCGAGCACGTCGAACGGTGGTTCGCGCCGAAGCCCTGGTCGGTCAGCGAGTGCGTGATCGACCTGCGCCCCGGCGGCGTGTTCCGAACCGTCATGCGTTCGCCGGAGGGCGACGAGTACCCCGGCGACGGCTGCGTGCTGGAAGTGGTGCCGAACGAACGCCTCGTGTGGACCGACGCGCTCCTCCCAGGCTACCGCCCGTCCCCGGAACCGTTCTTCACCGCCGTGATCGAACTGCGCGACAGCGGCGGCGGCACGCGCTACGTCGCCACGGCGATCCACCGCGACGCCGAGGGGCGCAAGCGGCACGAGGACATGGGCTTCATGGACGGTTGGGGTACGGCGCTCGACCAGCTCGTCGCGCACGTGAAGTCGACGCTCTGAGCGAACGTGGCGCGGCGCGCGGCCCAGACCCGCGTCGCGCACGTCGGTCACGCCGGACCCCCCAGGTCGAGTGCAAGCACCACCTCGCCGTCGTCGATCCGGCCCGTGGGGCGGAAGCCGAGCGACCGGTAGAACGGCTCCGGGTTCCCCTCGGCCGGCACGTACGACAGCTCGAGCGTCGTGAACAACCCCTTGGCGCGCACGTGATCGATCACCATCTGCAACGCGACCCGGCCGACACCCCGCCCCTGGAAGCGCTCGTCGATCATGAAGCGCCAGACACCGATCTCGGGCGCCTCGGGCCGTGGCTCGCGGAGCGACTCGTCGTACAGCATCACGAAGCCGGCCGGCTCGTCGCCCACGTAGATCCCCCGGTACCACGCCTCCTTCGAGAAGAGCGCCTGCGCGAGCGACACGGCGTTCGTCGCGACGAAGCCCTTCTGATGCTCGGCGACCGAGAGCTTGACGATCGACACGACCGTGTCCTCGGTGATCTCACGCAGCGTCACGCGGCTGGGCTCGATCTTCGACGGGTGGCCTGCGGCTGGCAAGACTTCTGTGACGTCCCTCATGACCCCTCCTCGAACACGGTCCACAGAGTCATACACCGCGCGCACGGCTCGGTCCAGGGCACTCCGAATCGAGCACCTCACGTCCCATGAAACGGGTCCAGCGCGCGCTGTGGTACCCTCGAGGCAGCGCTGACATTGCCATGACAGTGCGCGGTCACGCGTGCAACCGACGCGTGCCAACGGACGGCACCGTGCGTCCGAGAAGGGACCCGACATGAGACGAGTGAATCTGCGAGGCATCATCGCGGCGCTGTGCGCCGTGGCGATCGTTGCCGGGGGCTGGGCGTTCGCGCAGACCGACGCCGAGTACGACGCCTGGCTGCAGTCCGCGCAACTCGGACCGTACCAGCCCGAGGTCGACGATTGGGACGCCATCCTGGAGGCCGCCCGGCAAGAGCCGCCGCTGACCTTCTACGTCGCGACGAGCCGCGCCCTTGGCGCCACCGACCTGTTCAACGAGCGCTACGGCCTCCAGGCCGAGGCGATCAACCTCGGGACCAACGACCTGATCGAGCGCGTTCGACGCGAGTGGGATGCCGGTCTGCGCAACGCCGGCCTGATCATGGTCGGCAACCCGGCGCTGTTCCAAGAGGCGCTGCTGTCGCGCAACGCCGTCACGCGGTTCGTCCCACGCGAACTGGAAGCCGCCATGGACCCGATCGAGACCGAGCCGCTGCTGCGCCATCGGTACAGCGTCGGCACGTGGTACTACAGCACCGACGGCGAGCGCGGCGTCACGCCGTACAGCAACATCTGGGAGCTGACGACGGAGCCTTGGCGCAACCGCGTGGCAACGACCGACCCGCTCGGTTCGAGCACCATCTTGATGTACTTCACGGCGCTGGTGTCGAACGCGGATCAGATGGAAGCGCTCTACGAGGAGTTCTTCGGCGAGCCGATCACGCTCACGACCGAGAACGCCGGCTACGAGTTCATCAAGCGCCTCCTGGACAACGACCTGCGTATCGTCAGCTCGCAACGCGACGTGGCCGAGGCCGTCAGCGTGGCCGATGGCAACTTCGCCGGCATGGGCACGCAGTCGCTGTTCCGCCTCGTCGAGGACGGCACGTACGACTACGACCTCGACGTCACGACCAACCCCGTCGTGCGCACGTTCCAATGGATCGGCATCGGCAGCTACACCGAGAGCCCGAACCAGGCCAAGCTGCTGCTCGACTGGTTGATGTCCCAGGAGGGCGGCGAGCCCTGGTGGTCGGCGGACTTCCCGGTCAGCCCGACGGTCGAGCCGATGGGCGGTTTCGATCTGCGCCTGTCGGACTTCGCGGTCGTCTGGGAGCCGACCGTCGAGGAGATGATCGAGCTCTCCGACGACCTCATCGACTTCTTCCTCCTCTACCGGTGAGCGCGGGAGCCCTCGCGACCTGACCTGACGACGACGTGCGCGCGCCTGCCGCGGCCCACCACCTGGCCCGGCAGGCGCACTCGGTGGCGATGACGAGGAGGCCCACGGCGTGACCCCCGAGCAACCGATCACACCCACACGTGGCAGGCGTCGAGGTCGCCTGGTGCTGAACCGCTTCAAGCAGTTCTTCACGACGCCGCACCAGTGGATGGGCGCGTTCTTCCTGATCGTCTTCGGCTATCTGATCCTCATCCCGGTCAGCCAGATCGTGCTCTCCACGCTGCGCATCCAAGAGGGCGACACGCGCCGCGCCGGCGGCGAGGTCGGCGAATGGACGCTCTACTACTGGCAACGCACGCTCAGCGGCGACCTGGCACAACGTATCTTCTACGAGCCGCTCATGAACACGCTGATCGTCAGCGCGGGCTACACGGCGCTCGCGATGTCGATCGGCGTCGTACTGGCCTGGCTCCTCGTCAAGACCGACCTCCCCTTCAAGCGCTTCATCGGCGTCTCGGCGCTGATCCCCTACCGCTTCCCGTCGTGGACGATCGCGCTGGCGTGGATCACCATGTTCGGCAACGACCGGGTCGGCATCGGGGCGCCAGGCGTCTTGCAGTCCACGTTGGGCATCACGCCACCGGACTGGCTGGCGTACGGGGCGGTACCGATCATCGTCGTCCTGGCGGTCAACTATTTCGCGTTCACGTTCCTGCTGACCGCCTCGGCGCTCGCCACCATCGACGGTCGGCTCGAGGAGTCCGCCGCGATGCACGGCGCCAGCGGTCGGCACATCCTGCGCCGCATCACGCTGCCGCTGATCCTCCCCGCGCTCGGATCCGCGTTCATCCTCACCTTCGCGCAGGGCATCGGCACGTTCGGGGCGCCCGCGTTCCTCGGCATCCCGGTGCGCTTCTACGTCCTGTCCACGCAGCTCTACCAGTCGGCCGGCCTGGGTCGCTTCGCCGATGCGTTCGCACTCACGCTCGTCCTCATCGTCA
>SLSM01000052.1 GCA_007130445.1 Trueperaceae bacterium
GGACGTCGACCGGATCATGGTCATGCGCAAGGGCAAGCTGATCGAGCAGGGCAACCACTTCGAACTGCTGCGCCACGAGGACGGCTACTACCGCAAGCTCTACGAACTGCAGTTCCAGGATTGACGCCGGGGCGGGTGGCTCGGCGCGGCGCCGCGCCCATCCGCCGGATGCGCTCGCTCAGCGCACGATCACGCGGTAGACGAGCGTCTCTTCCTGCCCCGGCTCGAGCTCGATGAAGAACGTCCAGCGGACCTCGTCGTAGCTGCTCGGCTCCGCCACGCGGCGCTGGTCGTCGTCGCCGATGATCACGGGCGGCTCGGAGAACGTCATGCCGCGGTCGGCGGAGAACTCGGTCAGCAGGTCGTCCGAACTCGGCGTGGCCGAGTTCGCGACGTACTCGGTCCCCTCGGGGACCGGCAGGCGGATCTGCACCAGGCCAGCGGGCAGCGTGGTGTCCGAGACGTTCTGGATGAAGATTCGGTACTCGACCGTCTGGCCGGGCCGCGCTTCGGTCGTCTCGCTGTAGCGCTCTTCGCGCGTGCCGTCGTCGCGCGTGACGTGGCTGACGACGAAGATCTCGATGCGGTACGCCAGCGGGTCGTCCTGCGCCAGGGCGTGCCCGGCGACCAGCGTGAGCGCGAGGACCAAGGCGAGGCAGCGGCCGAGCGGGCCGCGGAGCGAGCGTCCAGACGTGTGCTTCATGTCCGTCAGGGTAGCGCACCCGGATGGGGGTGCCCTGAGGACGCGGCAAAGAGAGCATCACGGTACGGGCGCGCAACCGGCCACCCCAGCTCGACCGCACGCTCGAACGCGTCGAGCGCCCCGTCCACATCCGACGGGCCGGCCACACCCTCCAGCCTCGCGCGACCGAGTCGGTACGCCGACTCGCCGTGCCCGCCAGCCGCCGCCGCACCCCACCAGCGCAGGGCTGCGGACGGATCGTGCGGCACGCCCAGGCCCATCTCGTACAGCAGCCCGAGGCGCCACTGGGCCTCGGCGTGCCCGGCGTCGGCGGCCAGGCGATACCACGCCGCCGCCGCCCGGGCGCTCCAGGGGCGGCCGAGCCCGGCCTCGCTCAGGTAGCCGAGCATGAACTGCGCGTTGGCGTCTCCGGCCCCCGCGAGCTGCGTCCACACACGCTGGGCGGCGCCGAAGTCGGCGTCGCGGAAGCGATGCAGCCCAGCGTCGAACGCCGGCGCGGCGCGTCCCGCCACCCACGCCTGCGCCAGGACGAACAGTCCCAGCGCGACCGCGAGAGCGATGAGCATGCCCGTGCGCCTGCGGGTGACGCGTTCGACGGCCACGCGTCGGACGCGCTCGTCGTAGCCCTCGCCGACACGCCGCGGCAGCTGCGCATCGACGGGACGGGCCGGGCCTCGGTCCTCGGCGCCCAGGCCCCGCCACGCCGTCGGCACACCGGCAGCCGTGCGGGCGCCGGGTTGGGGCACGGGCACCGCCACTGGCGCACGCGCGGGCGCCCGGGGCCTGGTCGGCGCCCCGGCCGGGGGCACGACCGTCGGTGCGGTCTTCGTCGCTTCGGCCTCGACTCCGGAGCGCTCGGCGTCCGGGTGCTCGTCGGCCGTCTCATCGACGACAGGGTCATCGACGGCGAGGTCATCGACGACAGGGTCATCGACGACAGGGTCATCGACGGCGGGCTCTTGGGACGCGTCGGGTACCATTGCGTCGTCGCCGGGCTTCGACGCGGTCTGGTCGGCGACGTCCGCGCGGCCAGGGCCCGGCGAGCCAGCGCGCACGCCGTAGCTCGGCCGGCGAGACTCGCGTCCGATGCCCGGCACGCCTCGCCATGGGAGGCGATCCTCGTGCGCCGTGTCGGCACCGTCGCTCGAAACGGGACCGGGGTTCGTGTCTGGATCGTCCGAATCGTCCCGATGCTCTCGGGCGTCGCCGGCTGCACCGTCCGCCAGTTCGGACACGGGCTCGTCGTCGTGCAAGACCTCGAAACGACGCGCCTTGCGCGAACCGATGATCCAGCCACCGCTGGGGTCGTCACCGCCCCAGGTATCGGGATCGCCGAACGGCGACGCCTCGCGCCCGCCCGAAGCCGGGCGTCCTATGGTCGACTCGTCGCTCGGCTGATCGGCCAAGACGGCTGGGCCTCCGGTGGTCGCGCGGAGCCCTGCATCGCGTGGGCCGGCGCCGACGCGATCGCTACCCTCATGCGTCTCCGTCAGGTCTTCGCCGAACAACGGGTCGTGCTCGACGCGGACACGCACCTCGCCCCGCGCGTCGAGTCCGAACGGGCCGGGATCGTTCGTCTCGTCGCCGTCGTCGTCCGGCTCGAGGGCGAACGCGGCGTGTTGGTCGTCGGTGGCGTGACCCGGTCCGGCAGCGGGCGTAGGCGGCTCAGCGTGGCCCGCCTCGGTCGGCGCCCCACCGTCTCCCTCGTCGAACTCGATGACGACGCCGTGTCCGTCGGCGGCCGCGGCCGCGGCGAGATCCTCGTCTTCGTCGAACTCGTCGTACGGATCGGGTTCGGGCCAGGGCGCGGGCTCCTGCTCAGGCTCGACCTCCTGCTCGAACTCGGACTCCCGCTCCAGTTCCTGCTCCTGCTCAGGCTCGACCTCGTGCTCGAACTCGGACTCCAGATCGGGCTCGGCCTCCTGCTCGAACTCGGACTCCACCTCAGGCTCGGGATCGTGCGTGGCCTCGAACTCCGGATCGGGCTCGAGTTCGAGGTCGCTCACGGGCGTGGGGTCGTGATCGGGATCGGGCTCGGAGTCATGATCGGGCTCGTGATCGGGATCGTGATCGAGCTCGAGTTCGGGCTCGAGTTCCGGCTCGGGATCGGGATCGGTATCGGGATCGGCATCGGGATGGGGCTCGGTGACACCGTCCTCGGTGGGTGCAGACTCTGCCTCCGACTCGGGCGCTGCTTGCTGCTCGGCGTCCATCGCCGGGCCGGTCGCGGCAGGTGTCACCGGTGCGACGGCCACGCCACCGACCTGGTCGTCCTCCGTGGCCGGTCGGATGACGACGCTCACACCCGCCGCCTCGAAGGTCTGGGCGATCGCATCTGCCTTGTCGGAGCGCAACGGCCTCGTGATCGGTCCGGTTCGGCCCTCGATCAGCTTCCGCACCCGGTCGACCGGCATCCCGAGGCGCTCCGCGACACGAGCCGCGACGTACGGGACGTCCTCGACGGGGACGATCTGAGTGACTTCGACGACGCAGGCGCGCGGTTCCTCCATGGCTCCGGCCATCATATGGCGACCCTGAAGAGCGCGGAGACGACATCCTCCACTTTCGCCGGGTGCGATGCGGCGCTCATGGTACGTAGGCGCACCATTTCGCCCGCCCCTCCGCACGCTGAACGCCCGGCCGCTCCCCTTCGTCACGCTGGCCCGCGAACGCTCTGTCGTTCCCGGCCGCAGACGCTCTCGAAGACGCGCTCGCCGGCGCGCCGGCGTGGCGCCTACGTGCTCGCGATCGTGACGCGATCACGTCCGGCGCGCTTCGACGCGTAGAGCGCGTCGTCCGCGCGCTTGATCAGGCTCTCGTCGGCGTCGTTCGGGCCGTACTCCGCGACGCCGATGCTGACGGTCAAGGGCGACGCGAGGTCCACTGATTGGTTGCACGCGCGGCGCAGCGTCTCCGCGACCCTCACCGCGTGCGCCACCGACGTGTCCGGCAGCAGGATCGCGAACTCCTCGCCGCCGAAGCGTGCCACGATGTCCTGTTGGCGCGTGTGCTGTCGTAGGCAGCTCGCCACCTGCTGGAGGACCTTGTCGCCCTCCAGGTGGCCCAGGACGTCGTTGATCCGCTTGAAGTGATCGATGTCCAGGAGAAGCAGGGACAGGGGCGATCCGCGCCGTGCCGCCACCGCGATCATCTCGGTGACGCTGTTCTGGAACACCATGCGGTTCTTGAGCCCGGTCAACGCGTCGATCGTGGCGAGCGCCTGGAGCTTCGCGTTGAGCTCGACCAGTTGACTGGTCTTCTCCTCGAGCGACTCGAGCGCCCGCTTCAGCTGCACGTTCGCGTCGTGCAGGCTCGACTCGTAACGTTTGCGCCTGGTGACGTCGCGCACGATGACCGAGACCGCCTGTACCTCCTCCGCGGCGTCGCGCACCGGAGCCACCGTGACCTCGGCATCGAACGAACTGTCGTCCACGCGACAGCCGACGATCTCGTAGCGCGTGGTGGATCGACCGACCAGGGCGTCGTGCACGAGCCGGAGCAGCTCCTCGCGGCGCTCCTCGGGCACCAGCATGTCGATCGGTCGCTCCAGCACCTCTGCCTCGCCACGGCCGAAGAGCAGCGCGGCGCCACGATTCCAGGTCACGATGCGATCGACTTCGTCCACGGCCACGATGGCGTCGCCCGCGTGCTCCAGGATGCTCGCCAGGTAGCGGTCGGAGACGGTCAGCCGCCGCACGTCCTCCGCCACGCTGTCACGCCGCGACGCCAGATGCCGGTTCATGCGGTCGAGCGCGGTCCGCAGGTTGGAGCGTTGCCGCGTCGCACGCGCGGCCGCCCGAACGACGTCGTCCCACCGCGTCATGGCTGGATCGACGATCGTCCAGTTGGTGCCGAGCAGGCGTGTGAGCATCATGTCGCGCTGCAGCTGGCCGCGCCGGTCGGGACCGGCAACGAACAGCTGCTGGACCAGCGGTGCGACCAGGCGCACCTGCTGAGCGACGGCCAGCGGCTGCTCGAGTCCCTCGGCCAACACCACGGCGGCCGGCGCCGCGCCGCCCACCAGCAACGACTCCAGCTCTGCGAGACCCTCCGAGCGCGTGGCGCGGTGCAGTTCGAGACCGGCGTCCATCAACGCTCCGAGCAACCCCTTGGGCAGCACGTCCGCCGCGTCTTGCACCAGGGCGAGGGCGATCGACGCGGTCGGCGTCATGGTGCGGTCTCCGTCCTCACAGCAGTGGGCGGCCCAGGATCGACCTGGCCGCCCATTGGCGCAGCGTGTGTGTGGTCGGCGCCATCACATGGCTCGCGCGGGCGTCGCGTAGAAGCCGTGCCAGCTGGGCGTTCTCCCGGTAGGCCGCACCGCCGCACAGCGTCATGGCGTCGTTCGTCACCGACACCGCCGTCTCCGCGACGTCGGCCTTGCTCATCAGGATCGTCGGCAGGGCGTCGACGTCGCCGGCGTCACCCAGCCGAGCGGCGTGATACACGAGGTGGCGGGTCTTCTCGACCCTGGCCCACATGTCCGCAACCGTGTCCTGCAAGACCGGCGCGTCGGCAAGCGCGCTGCCGGTGTGCGAGAAGTGGCGCTCCCGCACGTGGTGCACCGTCAGCTCGAGGGCCGAGCGAGCGACGGCCAGGTAGGTGGCGGACATCGCCGTCAGGAAGTAGGGCACCACGATGTCGAAGACGTACCAGACCTGATCGCCCTCCTCGCCCAGCAGGTTCTCGAGCGGGACCCGTGCACCCTCGAGTAGCAGGCCGCGCGACGAGTTCCCACGCATGCCCATGCCCTGCCACGGCTCCAAGAACGACACGCCTGGCGCGTCGGCGTCCACGACCAGGCAGCTGAACTCGCCGGGCTCGGCGTCGGTCGCGCTCGACATCGTCGACACCACGTAGGAGTCGGCGTGGCCACCGCTGGTGACGAACTGTTTGAGCCCGTCGACGACGAAGTCGCCGCCATCGCGCCGCAACTCGGTCTCGGACAGGTAGACGTGCGAGCCGACACCGGACTCCGACAACGACAGGCTCGTCAGGTGCCGCCCCGCGGCGATCGGCTCCAGGTAGCGCTCGCGCTGGTACGGCGTCGCCTTGGCGGCGATCACTGCAGCGGCTACGCAATGCATCGCGTAGCACAGGGCCGACGAGGCGCAACCGCGGCCGATCGCCTCGGTGACGGCCAAGAGGCCCTCCAGGCCCTCGCCCTCGCCACCCGCGTGCCGCGGGACGGTCAAACCCAGGAGCCCCGCCTCGCCGAGCGCGCGTAACGACTGCTCGGGCCACGCCGCGTCGCGGTCGACACGCTCGGCCTGCGGTGCGATGACCTCGCGCGTGACGGCCTCCGCCACCTCGCGCAGGAGGCGAATTCGAGCGGGAAGTGCGTGATCCATGGTGTTGGGTCTCCGTGACCTCCGAGACGGTCTCGTCGATGTGGGGCCAAAGCATACGGCTCGAACCTTTGACTTCCGTGAGTATGCATCGACCGTGGTTCGCATGCGCCGCGCCAGCCGTACAACAGCGACTCGAAGATGGCGTGGAAGCCGTGCCGAGGATGCCCGGTCCGGCGGTCGGACAGGGATACGCCTCGGCTCAGCGAATCGTTGGACTCCTGTCGCGTTTGACACCCCCGGGACGGCCCCGTACACTGATGAGCGCTTGGGGCTGTGGCGCAGCTGGGAGCGCGCCTGAATCGCACTCAGGAGGTCAGGGGTTCGAATCCCCTCAGCTCCACCAA
>SLSM01000128.1 GCA_007130445.1 Trueperaceae bacterium
ACGCTCGGATCGTTCGCGACCACCCCCACGGAGCGGCCGCCGAGGTGCGCGAAGCCGGTGATCACGTTGCGAGCGAACCCCGCGTGCACCTCCAGGAAGCGGCGCTCGTCGACGACCGTGCGCACCACCTCGAGCATCGGGTACGCCTTGCGCTGGTCCGGATGGACGAGCTCGGTGAGCTCGGGCGTCTCGCGTGTCTCCGGGTCGCGGCTCGCTCGCCGCGGCGGCGCCTCGCGCGCCGATTGCGGCAAGTAGGTGAGCAGCTCGCGCAGCAGCTTCAGCACGGCGCGGTCGTCGTCGGCCACGAAGTGCGCGACGCCCGAGCGGCGCGCGTGGACGTCGGCCCCGCCGAGCTCGGCGAAGCTCACCTCCTGACGCGTCACCGAGCGCACCACGTCCGGTCCGGTGATGAACATGTACGCCGCGTCGCGGGCCATGAGCACGAAGTCGGTGAGCGCGGGGCTGTACACGGCGCCACCCGCGCAGGGGCCGAGGATGGCGGAGAGCTGCGGCACCACGCCGGAGTAGACGGCGTTGCGGTAGAAGACCTCGCCGTATCCCGAGAGCGAGTCGACGCCCTCCTGGATGCGAGCCCCGGCCGAGTCGTTGAGGCCGATGATCGGCGCACCGACCTGCACGGCCATGTCCATCACGCGGCAGATCTTCTGGGCGTGCATCTTGCCGAGGCTGCCGCCCAACACGGTGAAGTCCTGGCTGAAGACGAACACCTCGCGGCCGCCGATGGTGCCGGAGCCTGTGATGACACCCTCTCCCGGGGCATCGATCCCGTCGTGCAATGGCTCGACGAAGGCGCCCAGCTCGACGAAGCTGTCCTCGTCGAGCAGGAGCTCGAGGCGCTCGCGGGCGCTGGCCTTGCCGGCCGCGTGCTGCTTCGCCAGGCGCGCTTCGCCGCCGCCCTTGGCGATGCGCTTGCGCCGCTCCTCCATCTCGGCGGTGAGTTCGCTCATCCAGCGGCGGGTGTCGTCCGGCATGCGGCGCCTCCAGGGCGGGTCGGGTCAGCGTTGCTGCGGGCCGATGAAACGCGTCTCGTGCGGGTAGACGTACCCCTGCCGGCGCGCCAGCAGCTCCCGATAGCGCTCGTCATCGGCGCGCTCGGCCACGGCGCGCAGGTCGGCGGTGTCGCGGGCGATGGCCTCCAACTCCGCCTCGAGTCGGGCGATCTCACCGTCGGCGTAGGCCAGCCTGCGCACCTCGACCACCATCAGCCCGGCCACGTGCAGGCTGCCCAACAGGCAGACCGCGACGAGCAGGGCGTTGATGCCCTTGGCCACCCGCACGGGCCGCCGCGCGACCGCTCCGGACGCTGCGTCGGGGGTCCCAGCCCCGCCGCGCTCGCCGTCGGCGTCCGGATCGTGCCGGGGCGCGATCCTCGTGGCCCCGCGCGGTCGAGCGGGCGCGCCGGTGGCGCCGTCCGCACCGCCATCCGCGGTCGCCAGCGGTCGCAGGTCGAAGGGCACCCGCGGTGGCCTCACGACGTCACCTCGGCCACCGCCAGCGCCTCCCTGAGGAAGCGCGTGGCGTCCTCCGGAGGCGTCGGGTTCACGTAGGCGCCGCTGGCCCAATCCAGGCCGGCTTGACGCGTCAGCCGCGGCAAGACCTCGAGATGCCAGTGGTAGGCCGGGTCGCCCGCGTGAGGACGCGTGTGCAGGATCATGTTGGTGGGCGGCGCATCGAGCGCCACGTGCAGCGCGCGCGTGAGCGCCTGCAGCAACGAGGCCAGCAGCGGCAACTCGTTCCCCGCCAGCGAGGCGAAGGCGCTCTGATGCCGGCGCGGCACGATCCACGTCTCGAAGGGCGTCTTGGCGGCGTACGGCGCCACCGCCACGAAGCCGGCGTTGCTGGTGACGATGCGCTCGCGCTGCTCGAGTTCGTGCTCGAGCACCTCACAGAACAGGCAGCGCCCGGTGGCGGCGTGGTGCGCGGAGGCGGCGGTCGCCTCCTCCTCCACCCAGCGGTTCGGGACCGGCGCCGCCAACACGCGCCCGTGCGGATGGTCGATCAGAGCGCCCGCCGCCCGGCCGGTGGTGCGGGTGATCTGCACGTGCCGAACGTCGGGGTCGCGCGCGAGGAACGCCAGGCGGTCGCGGTAGAGGCCCAACACGTCGCTCAGGTGCGCCGCGGGCATGGCGCCGAGCGTCATGGCGGGATCGGGGTGCTCGATCACGAGCTCCTCGCGGCCGGTCGCCAGGCGCCAACGGAAGGGCCCGTCGACGCGCTCGTCGCTCTGCCGAGCTTCGTACGGCGAGCCCGGGGCCGGTAGCACGCGCGCACGCCATTCGGGGTCGTTGGCGCTCGAGGCGCTGGGCCGCAGCGCCTGGATCTCAGGGGGCAGCGAGGCCTCCAGCCCGGGCACGTACGGCGAACGCGCCTCGGCGGCATCGACGCTGCCGAAGTCCGAACGCTCCAGCCCGCGCTCCGGGAGCATCAGGACCCAGGCGGGGCCGAACGGGTCCTTCCGCAAGACGGCCATGGACGTCAGTGTACGTGTCCGCGGCGGCGCGTGGGCGTGAGCTTCCTCAAACCCTGACGCGTGTGATGACCTCCACCACGGCACTTTCGTGCCAGGCATATCGTGGCGGTGTTCGCCGAAGCGTGGGCGCGAGGCGAACCGGAAGGACGCCACTGTCCGTGGAACACGATCTGACTGGCGCACGGATCCTGGTCGTCGACGACGAGAGGGCCAACACGCTGCTCCTCACGCGCATCCTGGGCGCCGCGGGGTACCGGAACGTCGTGTCCACCAACGAGGCGGACGAGGCGCTCGAGTGGTTCACCGCAGCGAGCCGCGACGGCGTCCCGTTCGACCTCGTGTGCAGCGATCTGCACATGCCACGCGTCAGCGGCCTCGAACTGGTCGCGCGCGTGCGCGCCGAACTGGACGAGGACGACTTCTTGCCCGTGCTGGTGATCTCGGCCGACCTGACGCCCGAGGCCGAGGAGGAGTGCCTGCGGCGCGGTGCGAGCGACTTCGTCACCAAGCCGTTCAAGAAGACCCAGATTCGCCTGCGCGTTGCCAACTTGCTACGCACCCGACACCTGCAGGCCGCGCTGCGCGAACACAACGAGCGCCTCGAGGCGGCGGTGCGCGAGCGCACGGCCGAACTGGAAGACGCTCGCCAGGACGTCCTGGAACGGTTGGCGTCCGCTGCAGAGTACCGCGACTACACCACCGGCCAGCACACGCAACGCGTGGGGCAGCTGGCCGCGCTGCTCGCCGAGCGCCTCGGCTGCGACCACACCACCGTCGAGCTCGTGAGACGCGCGGCTCCCCTGCACGACGTCGGCAAGATCGCGATCCCCGACCACATCCTGCTCAAGCCCGGTCCGCTCACGCCGCTCGAGTTCGAGCACATGCAAGAGCACGTCGAGGCCGGCTCGCGCCTGCTGTCGCGCGGACGCTCCGAGCTGCTGGCGATGGCCGAGACGATCGCGCGCACGCACCACGAGCGGTGGGACGGCAGCGGCTACCCACTCGGCCTGGTGGGCGACGCGATTCCGTTGGTGGGCCAGATCGTTGCGGTCGCGGACGTGTTCGACACCCTCGTCAACGAGCGGCCCTACAAACGCGCGTGGTCGCTGACGCAGGCCGTCGACGAGATCCGGCGCCAGCGCGACCGCTGGTTCTCGCCGGTGCTGGTCGATGCCTTCATGGCGGTCATCGACGACAACCCGGACCTGGTGACGCTGCTCGAGCGTTCCGTGAGCCTCGAGCACGCCGACCGCGAGCAGGCGGCGCAGCGCGGTTGACGCACGCCGATCGTCCGCTGCCACCGAGCGATGGCATCGGCGACATCGGCAGCACGGCCGACGCGCGCGGGCGCGCCGTCGGGTGATGCTGTGCCCATGCCGAGCCTCTTCGACCCTCTGACGCTCCGTGGCCTGACGCTGCGCAACCGCGTGGCGATGTCGCCGATGTGCACCTACTCGTGCGAGCAGCGTGACGGCCGGGCCAGCGACTGGCACCTCCACCATCTCGCCGCCCGCGCCGCGGGCGGTGTCGGTCTCGTGCTCTCCGAGGCGACCGCCGTCACCGCGAACGGCCGCATCTCGCCCCAGGACCTCGGGCTCTGGGACGACGGTCAGGTGGACGGCATGCGGCGCGTCGCAGCAGCCGTTCGCGCCCAGGGCGCTGCGTTCGGCGTCCAGCTCGCCCACGCTGGCCGCAAGGCGGGCACGTATCGCCCCTGGGCCGAGCGGCGTGGCGCAGCGACGGTCGCCGACGGCGGCTGGCCCGACGACGTCGTGGGCCCGACCGCCGAGCGCTTCTCCGAGGGCACGGCCACGCCGCGAGCGCTCGACGAGGCCGGCCTCACGACGGTCACGCGGTCGTTCGCGGCGGCCGCCGCGCGCGCCGACGCGGCAGGCGTCGACGTGGTCGAGATCCACGCTGCCCACGGCTACTTGCTGCACGCGTTCCTGTCGCCGCTGTCGAACGACCGCCGCGATGGCTACGGCGGCGACGAGGCCGGCCGCTCGCGGCTGCTGCTCGAGGTGGTCGACGCGGTCCGCAGCGTGTGGCCGGCGTCGAAGCCGCTGCTCGTGCGGGTATCGGCCAGCGACTGGCGCGAGGGAGGCTGGGACGGTGACGCCACTGTGCGCCTGGCGCGCACGCTCGCGGCGCGCGGCGTCGACCTCGTCGACTGCTCGTCGGGTGGCGCCGTGGCCGGTGTCACGATTCCCGTGCACGCGAACTATCAGGTCGGCTTCGCGGAGCGCGTGCGCCGTGAGGCGCCCATCGCGAGCGGCGCCGTCGGGCAGATCGGCGATCCGCGTCAGGCCGAGGCGATCGTGGCCGAGGGGCGCGCCGACCTGGTGCTGCTCGGCAAGGCGCTGCTGCGCGACTCGGCGTGGGCCGTGCACGCCGCCCAGGCGCTCGGCACGACGCCACCCTGGCCCGTGCAGTACCGCTGGGCCGTTGGCTGAGCCGCGCGCTCTGCGTCGCGCGGGCCATCCGCGTCAGGTGCCGTCGAAGAGCCCCGGCTGCGCGAAGGTCGTCTCCGGCTCGGGCAACGCCGTCACCTCGCAGAAGACGAGGTCGTGGCGCGCCAGCGCCGCCAGTGCGGGCTTGCTGATCGTCGGCGCAGCCAGCACGCCGCGCACCCGCTCACCCGAGAGTTCCCGGACACGCGCCACGTAGCGCGCCAGCTGGTGCACGGCCTCCTGCGTCGCCTTGGCGCGCTTGAGCTCGACCACGACCAAGCTGCCGTCGGTGCCTCGCCCGAACAGGTCGATGCCGCCGACGTCGGTGGGCAGCTCCAGGTCCAGCACGGTCAGGCCCGGCTCGATCAGCTCCGGGGCGCGTGCGAGCGAGCGCTGCATCTCGGCCTCGCTGCCCATCAGCACGAAGCCAGAGCCCTCGCGCAGGTGCAACGCCTGGGCTAGGGCCGTCTCGAGGAACACGACGCGCACCATCTCCTCGGGGCTGCGCCGTTCCGCCACCAGCACCACCTGACCGTCCTCGATGCCGACCCAGACGTCGTCGGTCTGGGGCTGCCAGTTCACCGGCTTGACGCCCTTGTAGCCGTGCACCTGGAGGCTTCCGTCGGGCTTGAGCATCACCACGTAGTCGCCCGCGTCGGCGACGCTCGCGGCGCGGCCGTGATAGACGACCTCGCACTCGGCGACGACCTGCACGACCACGCGACCGTCGCGGAGGTGCTCGTCGAGGAACGCGACGAGCGCGTCTGGGTCGGGCTCGATGACCTGCTCGCGCAACACGCACACGAGTCTACCCCTGGTCCGTGGCGGTAGACTCGTCGCCATGGGACGACTCGGAGCGCACGTGTCGGCGGCTGGCGGCGTGGCGAACGCCTTCGAACGCGGCGCCGCGATCGGCTGCGACGCGCTGCAGGTGTTCGTGAAGAACGCCAGCACCTGGCGCGGGAAAGCGCTCGACGATCGCGCGATCGAAGCCTTCCGCGAGGCGCGCGCCGTCACGGCCGGCCCGGGGGTTCCGGCGCCGCTACCGGTGGTCGCGCACGCCTCGTACCTGATCAACCTCGCGAGCCCGGAGCCCCCGACGGCCGAGCGTTCGCGCGAGGCGCTCCTGGACGAGCTGCAGCGCTGTGACGCGCTCGGCATCGACGGGCTCGTGCTCCACCCGGGCGCGCACGTCGGCACGGGCGAGGACGCGGGCCTGGACGCGGTCGCGGCGGCGCTCGACGACGTCTTCGCACGCCACGAGGGCGGCGCGACGATCCTGCTGCTCGAGAACACGGCCGGCCAGGGCACGGTGCTCGGCGCCGACCTGGCGCACCACGGCCGGCTGCTGCGCAGCGTCGCCGCGCCGGAGCGCCTCGGCGTCTGCCTCGACACCTGCCACGCGTTCGCCGCAGGCATCGACCT
>SLSM01000146.1 GCA_007130445.1 Trueperaceae bacterium
ACGGTCGCGGTCATGCTTCCCGTGGTGGTGAGCCTCGCCTGGCGCGCGCGCATCAGCCCGTCCAAGCTGCTGATCCCGCTGACGATGGCCTCGCTGCTCGGCGGCATGATGACGCTGATCGGGACGCCGCCGAACCTGGTCGCCTCGAACCAGCTCGTCGCCCAGGGCATGCCCGGCTTCGGCTTCTTCGCCTTCACGCCGCTCGGTCTCACCATGCTCCTGATCGGCCTCGTGTTCATGGTGACGATCGGACGCCACTGGCTGCCGTCGCGCGCGCCTTCGAGCCCCGGTGGCGATGGCGAGGGCCAACCGTCGCTCGCCGAGCTGGCGCAGCAGTACGAGTTGCCCACCAGGGTCTTCCGCGCCACGCTGCCCGACGAGTCGCCGTTGGTCGGCCGCACCCTGCAGGAGCTGGGCTGGCCGGAGCGCCATCAGGTGCAGGTGCTGGCGATCGACACGGAGCCCGAGGCCGTGCGGAGCCACCGCCGCTCGCGCCGCCATCTGGAGCGCTCGAAGTCGATCGGCCCCGCCACGACCCTCGAGGGGGGCGATCGCCTCCTGCTGCAGGGGCAGCGCACGAGCATCGACGAGGTCGCCGACGCTTACGGGCTGCGGGTCGAGCCGGTGGACCCGAACGCCGAGGGCGTGGTGCCCCGCAACCTCGGGTTCGTCGAGGTGCTGCCCACGCCGCGCTCGCGCTGGTTGAACCAGACCCTGGCCGAGCTGCACTTCCGTGACCGCTTCGGCGTGCAGGTCGTGGCGGTTCGGCGCGACGGCGCCACCATCACCGAGGGCCTGGCACGCTTGACGATCCGTTTCGGCGACACGCTGCTCGTCGAGGGGCCGCGGAAGGCCTTCGAGCTGCTCCGCCGCGAGCGGCTCGACGCCGTCGTCCTGGCCGATCCGGGCGCGCTGGAGGCCGAGGCGCCGCGGGCCGAGCGCGCCCCCATCGCGCTGGCGATCATGATCGCGATGCTCGTGGTGATGACCTTCGCCTGGGTGCCGAACGTCGTCGCCGTGGGCGTGGCCGCCGTGCTGATGGTGCTCTCGGGCTGCCTGACCATGGACGACGCCTACCGCGGCATCAACTGGGAGGCGGTCGTGCTGATCGCCGCGATCCTGCCGATGGCGACCGCGCTCGAGATCACCGGCGGGCTGCAGCTCGCGGTCGACGGTCTGGTGGCCGGCCTCGGGCCGCTCGGGCCCCTCGCGATGTTGGCGGGTCTGTTCGTGCTCACGTCGGTGGCCAGCCAGGTGATCAGCAACACCGCCACCGCCGTCTTGCTGGCACCGATCGCGTTCCAGGCGGCGTTGCTGCTCGACGTGTCGCCGTACCCGTTGCTGATGACCGTGGCGCTCGCGGCCTCGACCGCGTTCGCCACGCCGGTGGCGTCACCGGTCAACACGCTGGTGCTCGGCCCCGGCCAGTACCGCTTCGGCGACTTCCTACGCGTCGGTGTGGTGCTCCAGCTCCTCGTGCTCGCCGCGACGGTGGTGTTGGTGCCGATCCTGCTCCCGTTCTGAGCGCACGCGCTAGCATGAGCGCCGTTCGCGTCGTAGCGGTTCGCATCGGGTCGGCCGTCTGGTCGGCCCGACGCGTGCAAGACACTGGAGGTGTCCCACGTGGCGTGGTCGCTGTCGCCCATCGGAACGGCACTGGTCATCACGGCAGTCACGCTCGCCGTGCTGGCGTCGTTCGCGTGGCGCCGGCGCGGCGCCACGCGCGGTGCGCGCAGCTTCACCTTCTTCATGCTCGCAGCCGCGTTCTGGGCGCTGCTCGAGGCGCTGCAGGCGAGCGACCCCGACCCCGTGCGCGCGCTCACGTGGCGGCAGCTCAAGTACGTCGGCATCGCCGGCCTCCCGGTCGGCTTCCTTGTGTTCGCGCACGACTACACCCGTGGGGCGGCGTGGCTGAATCGCTTCACGGTCGCTCTGCTGATGCTGGTCGCCGCCGTCACGGTGGGTGTGACGTGGACGAACCCGCTGCACGGCCTGATGTGGACGGAGGGGCTCGGGGCCCCCGAGCGGGCGCTCTTCCCGGTCGCCGGCCGGGGCGGCTGGTTCTGGATCCACACGGCCTTCTCGTACGCGCTGATCGGCCTGGCGTCGTTCTACGTGCTGCGCGGCTTCGTGCGCACGCCACGCGCCTATCGCGCGCAGCTACGGTGGGTCCTGATCGCGGTGCTGATCCCCTGGGCGGCGAACGTTGTCGTGCTGCTCGGCGGCCTCGACACCGGCGGCGTCGACGTCACCCCACTCACCTTCGCGCTCTCGGCGTTCGCGTTCGCCCGGAGCCTGTTCTCGCACCGCCTGCTCGACATCGTGCCCGTGGCGCAGGCGTCGGTCGTCCGGCACTTGAGCGACGCCGTCGTGGTCGTCGACGAGCGCGGTCGCACGCTGCAGGTGAACCCGGCGGCGGCGCGTTTGCTGGGCATCGTCGACACCGACGCCGTCGTCGGTGAGCCGCTCGCCCGGCACCTGGAGGACGTCCCGGACCTGGTCGAGGCGCTGCAGGCGCCCGGGCCGCAGCGGCTCGACGTGACCCTCACGCTGCAGGCGACCAGGCGAGCGTTCGAGGCGCAGGTCACGCCGTTGACCGACCGCCGAGGCCGCGTGACCGGCAGGCTGATCCGGCTGCAGGACATCGGCCGGCAGGTCGAGGCGGAGCGCATGCTGGCGCTGGCCGAGACCACGCTGCGCCATCAGGAGTCCTACGTGCTGGCGCTCCAGGAGGTGACCGAGGGGCTGATGCGGCGCGCACCGCTCGGCGCGCTGCTCGATGCGGTGATGCGTCGAGCCGGCGAGGTGCTCGAGGCGCCGCACGGGTACCTCGACCTGATCGACGTCGAGGCCGGCATGACCCAGCGCGAGCGTTCGCGCGGACGCTTCGAGGGTCTGCCCGAGCACCGCGTTCGCTCGGGTGAGGGGCTGGCCGGCGCGGTGTGGGCCGAGCGCGGCCCGCTGCGCGTCGACGACTACGCCCGGTGGGACGGACGCCTGCATGGCGCAGGGTTCGACTGGGTGCGCTCGGCCATCGGCGCGCCGCTCGCGAGCCGCGATGGCGTGCACGGTGTGATCGTGCTGGCACGCGACCGCGACGACCGGCGGGCGTTCGACGCCGCCGACGAGGCCGAGCTGGCGCGCTTCGCCGAGCTGGCCGCGCTCGCTGTGCTGAACGTGCGCACGATCGACGAGCTCGAGGCGCGCCGGCGCGAGTCCGAGCAGCTCGCCCGCATCGGGACCGCAATGCAAGAGGCGAGCGGCGTCGACGAGCGCATGGCGCTGGTGCTGCAGGCGATTCGGCCCACCGTCGGGCTGCGCAGGGCGGTCATCTGGCTCCCGGACGCGTCGGACGCGGTGCTCGTGCCCAAGGCATGGGTCGGCTTCGGCGACGAGGCGAGGCGCGTGCGCGTGCCGCTCGACGGTGCCGTGCCGCTGCTGGAAGAGGCGTACCGCGGAGCGCGCGAGAGCGTCATCGAGGCGCACGAGCCGCTGCAGCAGGCGCTGCACGCCCGGGCGCCCTTCAAGCACCACCCCTTGGTGCGCAGCCGTGCGGCGGTGGTGTTGCCACTCGTCGCCCGCGGGCACGTCGTCGGCGTGTTGGCGGCCGACACGCCCGACAACGGCCACTCGTTGCGGGGTCGCCTGGAGGTGCTCCGGCGTATCGCCACGAACGCCGCGCTCGCGATCGACGCCGCCGAGTTGCTCGCCACGGCCCAGGCCGAGGTGGCCGAGCGCCGCGGCGCAGAGCTCGAGCTGCGCAGCTCCGAGGAGAAGTACCGAGGCATCCTCGAGCAGATCGAAGAGGCGTACTTCGAGACCGACCTGCGCGGGACGCTCACGATGGCCAACCCAGCGCTCCTGCGCAGCGTCGGACGCACCAGCGACGAGATGCTGGGGCGGTCGTTCCGACACTCCGTCGACCCGAGTGGCGTGCGTGAAGTGCTGGACGCGTTCCGCGAGGTGGCGCGCAGCGGCCAGCCGATGACGGGCGTGGAGCTGCGCTTCCGGCGCGCCGGCGGATCGCTGAAGCGCGGCGAGATGTCGGTGAGTCTGGTGCGCGACCGCGCCGGCACACCGGTCGGCTTCCGCGGCGTGGTGCGCGACGTCGAGGATCGGATGCGCCAGCAGGAGGAACTCCAGGCTGCGAAGGACGCCGCCGAGGCCGCCAACGCCTCCAAGAGCGTCTTCCTGGCCAACGTCTCGCACGAGCTGCGCACGCCGCTCACGTCGATCCTCGGCTTCGCGCGGCTGATCGAGCGGCGCTTCGACGAGGTCATCGCGCCGCAGCTCGAGGTGGTCGCCGACCCGAAGGTGCAGCGCGCGGTCGCGCAGGTGCGCGGCAACGCCGGCATCATCAGCCGCGAGAGCCGGCGCCTCACCAGCCTGATCAACGACGTCCTCGACCTGGCCAAGATCGAGGCCGGCAAGGTCGACTGGCGCATGGAGCGCCTGGCCCCTCGCGAGGTGGTCGAGCAGGCGCTCGACGCCACGCGCGGGCTGCTCGACGCCAAGCCCGACGTGCTCGTCCGCACCGAGTTGGACACCGTGCCGTCCGTGATCGGCGACCGCGATCGACTGGTGCAGGTGGTGATCAATCTCGTCTCGAACGCGGTGAAGTTCACGCCGGCGGGCGAGGTGTCGCTCACGCTCGCGTCCGAGCGGGGTGAGGTGCGCGTCGCGGTGCGCGACACGGGCGTCGGCATCGCGCCGGCGGACCACGCCGCCGTGTTCGAGCAGTTCCAGCAGGTCGGCGACACGTTGACCGAGAAGCCCCAGGGCACGGGTCTGGGGCTGCCGATCTGCAAGCAGATCGTCGAGCACCACGGTGGGCGGCTGTGGCTCGAGAGCTCGCTCGGTGAGGGATCCACGTTCGCCTTCACGCTGCCGGCCCTCACGCTGGCCCCCGTCGCCGCTGGTGGCGTGGACGCCGGTGGCGCTTCCGGCCGGCCCGGCGGCCGCTCGGTCGCGGCGCTCGAGGCCGGTGTCCGACTGCGGCGTCACGTCGAAGCGGTGCTGGCCGCGGGCCTGCCCGCCGTGGCGGGCGCCGCGGCCACGCCACCACTGGCGCTCGCGCACGCGACCGACACCGCTGGGTCGCCGGCGACGGTGCTGGTGGTCGACGACGATCCGCAGGTCCGCAGCCTGCTCCGTCAGGCGCTCGAGGAGGCCGGTCACGAGGTGCTCGAGGCCGCCGACGGCGTCAGCGCCCTGGCGAGCGTGCGCTCGCGGTCACCCGACCTCGTGGTACTCGACGTCATGATGCCGCACCTCTCGGGGTTCGACGTGGCGGCGGCGCTCAAGGGCGACCTCGACACGCGCGCCATCCCGATCGTGATCCTGTCGGTCGTCGAGGACGCGCAGCGTGGCTATCGCCTGGGTGTCGAGCGCTACCTGACCAAGCCGGTCGACGTGTCGGCGCTCGTCGCCGACGTCGGCGCCCTGCTCCGGCCGGCCGAGCGGCCCGACGATGCCATCGAGGGCGCCCGCGTCGCCCTCGTCGACGATGCCGCGGGTGAGGCCGCCGAGCGCAGCCTGGCGCTGCGCGCGGTGGCCGCCATCGCGAGCGCGGGCTACCGGGTCACGCGCGTGCCGAGCGTCGCTGCCGCCGCCGCACTGGAACCGCCGGCGTCGGTGGTCGTGGTGACGCGCGCCGCCGCCGAGCGCGACGACGGCCTGGCGTTGGTGCGCCGTGACGCGCGCCTGCGTGACGCCGCCGTAGTGGTGTACGCGTGAGCAGAGAGCCCGGGGCCCGCCCCAGCTTGGTTCGGTTGTTGCCCCGGAATGAGTTGGGCGCGCTCCTCGACGCGTTCGCTCCGCTCGCGCCGGGACGGCGCTGGCGGGTGATCGATCCCATCGGTGGCGCTCTCGTCGAGCGTGGGGGCGAGACGCACGACACCGCCGAGGTCGCGGCGGAGCAGCCACTCGCCCTGCCACTCACGCTGGATGGTGAGGTGATCGGCGCGCTCGAGCTCGCGCCGTCGGCACCGCTCGACACGGGCCACGCGCTGCTTCGAGCGGCGCACTCGGTGCTCGAGCTGGCCCTGGCGGCGGCGTCGATGCGGCGCGAACTGGCGTCCGAGACGCTCGAGCGCTACCGCGAGGTCCACCTCGCCTACCGGCTGGGCGAGGTCCTGACCGGCGGCGTCGACCTCGCCGCGCTCCCCGCCCGGGTGCTCGACGAGGCGGTCCGCGTGGTGCCGGCGCCCTACGCGCTGCTCGTCCTCGACGACCACGACGAGGGCGGGCGTGTGGCCGCCGCGATCGGCGACGACGGCTCCGCCGCCGGAGCGCGCGAGGTCGTCGCGGCGATCCGGGCCGGCGGCGCCGCCGATCGTGCCGGCATCGAGGTCGACGAG
>SLSM01000066.1 GCA_007130445.1 Trueperaceae bacterium
CCAGCGGGAACCCGGCCGCACTGGCGGCCACGCCGAGCACCAGCGTGAACGCCGCCGCCACCGAGATCGCGACGAGCAGCGGCGGGCGGTGTTCCACCTCGAACGAGCGCGCCGCCACGCCCGGCTTCGGTGCGGCCTCCGGCGGACGCGTCACGCCCGTGGCGAAGTACAGCGCGAAGACGACGGGCAGCAGGTACCCGGCGGCCAGCAGCGCGCCGATCAGGAGCAGGATCAGCGTGGCGGGCGCGCTCGACTCGAGCATGCCGACGCCGAGCCACCACTTGCTGACGAAGCCGGAGAGCGGTGGGACGCCGATCATCCCGAGCGTGGCCAGCGTGAAGGCGGCCGCCGTCACCGGCGTCCGCGCGGCGAGTCCCGCCAGCGACGCCATGCCGCGGCGACCGGTGGCGTGGGCGAACGAACCGGCGCAGAAGAAGAGCGTCCCCTTCAGGAAAGCGTGATGCACCAGGTGCACCAGCGCCCCCGCCGTCGCCAGCGGGCCGAGGAGCGCCAGCGCCAGCGTCACGTACCCCATCTGGCTGACGGTGGAGTAGGCCAGCCGGCGCTTGAGGTCGTCTTGTTGCAGCGCCAAGAGCGCCGCCACGACGATCGTGATCGCGGCCGCGGCACCCAACCACGGCATCACGCCGAGCGACCGCAGCGTGGCGACGCCGAAGACCTCGAAGCAGACCCGCACCAGGCCGAAGCCACCCGCCGCCACCAGCACGCCCGAGAGCAGCGCCGAGCACGGCGCCGGCGCGGCCGGGTGCGCGTCGGCGACCCAGCCGTGCAGCGGCATCAGCGCGGCCTTGACGCCGAAGCCGAGGGCGAAGCACGCGAACGCCACGCGCAGCGCGTTCGACGACGCGTCGACGGCGAACACCCCTCCGACCGTGAAGCTCAGGTCGCCCGCGAGCGCGAACGTCAGCAGCACGCCGGCCAGCACCAGGCTGCCACCGAACAGCACGTAGACGATGTACTTGAGACCAGCGGCCAACGCCGCGGGGGTCTCGTCGTGGACCACGAGGACGTAGGTCAGCACCGACAGCAGCTCGTAGAAGACGAAGAAGGTGAGGAGGTTGCCCGCGTAGGAGACCCCGATCGCGGCCGCCAGGCACACCATCAGGGCGGCATGGATCCGCCCGAGGCGAGGCCCCTGCAGGTAGCCGACGGCGTAGACGAGCGCCAGCAGCCACAGCACCGCCGCCGTGGCGGCGTAGAGCGCGCCGGCCGCGTCGACGCGCAGCGTCAACCAGGTGTGCGGCGTCAGCTGGAGCAGCGACAGCGTGGTCGTGTCGCCGCGCTGCACGAGGACGGCGAGCGCCAGCGTGCAGGCGGCGGTCACGCCGCTGGCGGCCAGGACCACGACGCGCCGCCAACGCGCGCCGGACCTCGCAGGGTGGCCCGGCGATGCGGGCGCGGGCCAACCGAGCGTCGCCAGGGCCGCGGCCAGCGGTGCCACCAGCGCGAAGAGCAGCAGTGCCGCGGCGGCGGTCATGGCAGCGGCGCCTCCAGACCGAAGCTCCGCTCCACCGCGACGACCGCCACCGACGTCGGCATGCCCGGGACCTCGGCGGTGACGCCGAGCAAGACGACGTACGCCGCGCAGATCACGATCGGCACCAGCAGCGTCTTCGACGTCTCCCAGCGGTGCGGGTGGCCGGCGCCCGCACCTCCGCGGGCGTCGTTCGCACCGTCGGTCGGCGCCTCGGGGGCGCGGAAGTAGGCGAGGTGGAGGATGGGGAACCAGTAGGCGGCGTTCAGGAACGAACTCGCCAGCATGACCACGACGAACCACCAGGCGTCTGCTTGCAACGCGCCGAGCGCCAGGTACCACTTCGTCGTGAAGCCGGCGAACAGCGGCAGACCGACGAACGACAGCGCCGCCACCGTGAAGGCGGCCATGCTCCACGGCATGCGCGTCGCGATGCCTGCGAGCTCGCTCACGTGCGTCTTGCCGGTCTCCTTGGCGATCGCCCCGACGACGAAGAACATGGTGATCTTCGCGAAGGCCTGGTTGGCGACGTGCATGATCGCCGCCAGCGCGCCGAGCGGCGTGAGCAGCGCCGCGCCGAGGAGGATGTACGAGAGCTGGCTGATCGTCGAGTACGCCAGGCGCCGCTTGAGGTGGTCCTGCCGGATCGCCAGCACCGACCCGGCGAGGATCGTGAAGCCGGCCAGGAGCGCGAGCGGCGGGGCGAAGCCGAGCGTCTGCAGCTGCTCGGCGCCGAACACGTTGTAGATGACGCGCGTGACGCCGAACGCGCCCACCTTGACCACGGCGACGGCGTGCAGCAGCGCGCTCACGGGCGTCGGCGCCACCATCGCGATCGGCAACCAGCCGTGCAGCGGCATGATCGCCGCCTTGACCCCGAAGCCCAGCACCAGCGCCACGAACACCGCGGCGAGCGCGAGCGTCGGGGTGTCGGCGGCGAACACGCCGTGTTGCGAGAGCGTCAACGTGCCGGCGAGGTCGAGCGTCATCACCGAGCCGATCAGCGCGAAGCCGCCGCCCAGCAGCGTGTAGGTGAGGTAGATGCGCCCGGCCCGGAGCGCCTGCGGCGTCTCGGCGTGGACGACGAGCGGGTAGGTGCAGATGGTCAGGGTCTCGTAGAAGAGGAAGAAGGTCAGCAGGTTCTCCGCGAAGGCGATCCCGACGGTCGTCGAGACGCACAGGGCGAAGAAGCCGAAGAAGCGCACGCGGTCCTTGTCGCCCCGCATGTAGCCGATGGCGTAGACGGTCGTGAGCACCCACAGCGTCGACGACACGAGCGCGAAGAACATCCCGTACGCGTCCGCTCGCAGCGCGATCGACACGCCCGGGGTGAAGGTGACGACGTGGCTGACGTACACGGTGCCCGCCAGCGTGCCGGGCAGCATGGACAGCACCACCAAGAGCTTGGCGCCGGCGGCGAGGAAGGTCCAGAAGCGACGCCAGAACACGCTCTCGCCCACGGCGAAGACCAGCGCGGCGCAGGCGAACGAGAGCAGCGGCGCGAGCACGGGGCGCGGGTCGACGACGTCCACGTCAACGCCCCAACGCCGCGAGCAAGTCGACCACCGCGGGCTCCACGAAGCCGATCGGGATGCCGCCCAACACGCCCAGGACGAGACAGGCCGCGGCCAGCACCAGGACCGGAGCGCGCATGCTCCAGGGCGCCTCCACCGCGGCGGCGACCTCGGGCCGCACGGGAGCGCGGAAGAAGAACGCGTCGAGCATGCGCACGTAGTACACGAAGATGAAGAGCGCGCCGAACACGAGGGCGAAGCCGTACCCGCCCTGGTCGGCCTCGAAGGCCCCGAGCGCGATGTACCACTTGCACACGAAGCCGGCGGTCGGCGGCAGACCGACGATCGATACGGCGCCGATCGCCATCGCGGCCGCCGTCTGCGGCATGCGGCGCGCGACGCCGTGCAGGTCGCTGAGGGTGCGGTAGCCGGTCTGGTGGATGATCGCGCCGGCGGCTAGGAAGAGCGTGACCTTGATCAGCGCGTGGTTGAACACGTGCACGAAGGCGCCGATGAGCGCGAAGGGCGACGCGAGGCCGATGCCGAGCACGATGTAGCCGATGTTCGAGATGGTCGAGTAGGCGAGCATCAGCTTGATGTCGTCCTGGAAGATCGCCAGGAAGGCGCCCATTACGATCGCCGTCGCTCCGAGCACCATCAGCACGGCGTTCAGCGGCTCGAGCGCGATGCCCGTGCCGGCCGCGAGCTGGAGCACGCGCAGCAGCCCGACGATGCCGACCTTCACGACGAGGCCCGAGAGCACGGCGCTCACGGGGCTGGGCGCGATGGCGTGGGCGTCCGGCAGCCAGACGTGCAGCGGGAACACCGCGGCCTTGACCAGGAACGCCACGGCCAGGCTCGCGAGCGCCAACAGCGCGGCGCCCGAGGGCTCGGCCGCGGCCAGCCGAGCGCTGACGTCGGCGAGGTTGAGCGATCCCGTCAGCGCGAACAGGAGGCCGACGGCGAAGAGCACCAAGAGCGACGACACCGCGCCCAGGAGCAGGTATTTGAGCGCCGCCCAGGCGGCGACCCCGCGCCCGGCGACGGCGACCAGGGCGTAGCTCGAGAGCGAGACCACCTCCATGGTCACGAACAGGTTGAAGAGGTCGCCGGTGACCGAGAACCCGAGGAGGCCGCCGAGGTTGAGGAGCAGCAGCGCGTAGAACGGGGCCCAGCGCTCACGTGGCAGGGTGCCGTCCAGGTAGCGCCAGGAGAAGGGGATGACGAAGGCGAACAGCGCAGCGAGCGGCATCGTCCAGGCGGCGAAGCGGTCGAAGCGCAACTCGATGCCGTAGGGCGCCGTCCAGCCGCCGAGGTCGGCGCTGAAGGGGCCCTGCGACGCGAGTTGCGCCACGAGGATCGAGGCGAGTGCGGTGGTGGCGAGCGCCACCGCGAAGGTGAGACCGCCGGCTCGGCGGGCGTCGTGGCGCGCCACGATCGGCACGAGGGCCGCGCCGACCAGCGGCAACGCGACCAGCCACGGCAGCAGCGTGGAACCGAGGGTCGTCACGGCAGCTCCTTGAGCTCGTCGACCTCGATCGTGCCGTAGTGCGCATGGATCTGCGCGATGAGCGCGAGCGCGACGGCGGTGACGCTGACCGCCACGACGATGCCCGTCAGGACCATCGCGTGGGGAATGGGGCTGGTGTAGGGCGGAGCGCTGCCGGCGACGACGATCGGCTCCTGGCCGCCATCGATCATGCCCGAGGTCACGATGAACGCGAAGACCGACGTCTCCATCACGTTCAGGCCGAGCACCTTCTTGATCAGGTTGCTCTTCGCGACCAGCATGTACAGCCCGACGCAGAACAGCACGACGCAGGCGACGTAGTCGAGGTCGAGCCCGAAGAGCGTCACGACGGGGCGTCCAAGGCCATGAACAGTTGGGCCAGGATCACGGCGCCGCCGACCGCGATCGCCACCTCGAGGACCACCACCATCGCCTCGCGCAGCGCGTGCGCCGCCTCGTCCGCTGGGAAGCCGAGGAAGGCGCCGGTCAGGCGCCAACCGACGAACGCAATGATCGCGAAGGCCAGCGGCCCGAGCGCCTGGAGCCACGCCTTGGCGCCGTGTGGGACGAGCCGGGCTGCGTGCTCGCGGCCGAACACCAGGCCGAGCGCGATCATCATCGCGCCGATGATGGCGGCGCTCTGGAAGCCTCCCCCGGGGGTCACGTGGCCGCGATAGAGCGACGCCAGCGCGAACACGGCGATGAAGGGCGCCAGCAGGCGGACCACGAAGAACACGACCGGGCTGACGGGCACGGCGTCGTCCGAGCCGCGGCGCGGCGCCGCGGTGGACTCGCCGCGCGCAGGCGGGGGTCGTCGGGTGGCGCTCGGCAGCGCCAGCACGGCGACCAGCGCCGTGAAGATCACCACCACCTCCAAGAAGGTGTCGAAGCCCCGGTACACGAGCAGCACCGCCGTCACGAGGTTGCGCACGCCGGTCTCGGCCACGCCCCGTTCGAGATAGCGGGCACCGACGTGGGTGTGGATCGGCCCATCCGGGTCGCCGTGCGGCGGCAGTCCGGCGATGCCGATCACCATCGTGGCGGCCACGACCAGCACCAGCACCAACGCGAAGGTCTTCATCGCCGTTCCGACCGAGCCGTCTTGGCGATGGTGAGCAGGAACAGGACCGAGGTCACGCCGGCGCCCACCGCGGCCTCGGTGATCGCGACGTCGGGGGCGCCGCGGTGCTGCCACACCAGGCACAGCACCAGGCTGTAGAGCCCGAACGTCACCACCGCCGCCACCAGGTCGCGTGCCCGTGCGACGGTGACCGCCGTCGCGATCAGCAGGAGCAGCATGACGGCGTCGAAGACGGCGCTCATGCCGGTCCCGCCGGATCGCGCGTCGAGGGCCGCCGGCCCGAGCGGAGCGCGGCACGCGCCAAGGCGTGCGCCGTGGTGGGTCCCGACACCACCACCAGGAGGGCGAGCAGCACGAGCTTGAGGTCGCCGAACGCGACCCCGTCGTGCAGTGCCACCCCGAGCAGGACCGATCCGGCCCCCACGCTGTCGCACTTGCTCGCGGCGTGCGCGCGCGCGTACACGTCGGGGAACCGCACCAGCCCGATGGTGCCGGCCAGCAGGAACGCCACGCCGAGGACCACGAGCGCCACGGCCGCGATCTCGAGCACGGCGCCGGCGATCATCTCGGCACCTCACGGCCCAGCCGGCCGGTCTCGATCAGGCGCGTCGCGGCGATGGTGATCACGAAGTTCAGCAGGCCGTACACGATGGCGACGTCGAGCAGGTAGCTGGGGCCCCGGATCGCCGCGAGCAGCGCCAGGACCACGAGCGTCTTCACGCCG
>SLSM01000378.1 GCA_007130445.1 Trueperaceae bacterium
CGCCGACCGTCGGCGCCCGCAGCACGACGTCGACCTCGCGCGTCGCGCCGTTGCGCCACAGTTCGAGGCGCACGACGTCGCCGGCGCCCTTCGCGAACACGATGCGCTGCAAGTCCTCGGCTCGGACGACCGCCTGACCGTCGGCGCTCAGCACGACGTCGCCGCCGGCCGGGTACTCGCGACCCTCGACGGTGGCGAAGAAGGTCGGTCCACTGATGCCGGCGTCGGCCGCCGCACCGTCCGGGTCGACCTGTCGGATCACCAATCCCTGCTCCGGCAGCGCCAGCGCCTCACGCACGCTGGCCGGGAACGCGTCGGCCGAGATGATGGTGACGCCCAGACGGGGCCGGTCCGGGTCTTGGGCGGCGGCGGCGAGGCCACTCAGGCCACCCGCCTCGAGCAGCGGCAAGGCCTCGTCGAGCAGCTGCGCCGGGACGGCGAAGCCGATGCCCAGGCTGCCGCGCCGACCGTCCGCACCGACGCCGGGGACGATCGCCGTGTTGATGCCGATGAGACGGCCGCTGGAGTCGAGGAGCGGCCCGCCCGAGTTGCCTGGGTTGATGGCGGCGTCGGTCTGGATCATCTCGATCTCGATGCGCCCGATCGACTCGAACTGGCGCCCCACGGCCGAGACGATCCCCGTCGTGACCGTCGACTGCAACCCGAACGGGTTGCCGATCGCGACGACCTTCTGGCCGACCCTGACGCCGCCGTGGGCGAGCTCGATGGCCGGGACGTCGGGCAGGTCGGCGGGCTCGAGGGCCTCGAGGAGCGCCAGGTCGTAGTCGGGGTTGGCGCCGACCACGCGCACCGCGATCGGCTCGTCGCGTGCCGGGAAGACGACCTCGATCGAGGCCCCTTCGCGCAGCGTGACACCGCCCGGTTCGAGCGCGGCGGTCACGACGTGGAAGTTGGTGACGATGCGGCCCAGACCGTCGACCACGAAGCCCGAGCCCGAGCCCTGACGCAGTTGCGGCGTCTGCGGCGCGTCGGGCAGGCGGAAGAAGTCGCGGAACTGTGGGGGCAGGCTGTCGCGGAACGGTGCGAACGGATCGACCGGTTCGCCGCGAACGGTGACGTTGACCGCGACCACGCTGGGGCCGTAGCGCTCGACGATGTCGATGGTGTTGCGTTCGTCGGCGAGCAGCGCGCCGCGTTCGTCGAGGTCCAGGGCGCCTTGGGCCAGCGCGGGCGACGGCCAGACGAGGAGCAGCGCCGCCGCCGCCGCCGCGAGGAGCGCTGCGAGGAGACGGGTCGATCGCGGTGCGGCTCGGTGGGCCGAGCGGATGTGGGTCATGGGTCCTCCATGTCGGTGGCGATCACGGCCGGGCGGCCGCCCACCACCCTGACATTGTGAGCACACCAGGATGAAGCGCAACGAAGGTGCTCATGACGTGGATGAGACGTCGCGCGTGACCAGGCGTGCGCCCGATGCCCGATCCATGCCGAGCACGACGAAGAACGCGACCAGGGCGACGATCAGCGCCAGCACCCAGCCCTCGAGGCCCCACGCGGCGGCGGGCGCCACGAGCCGCGACGTGTACCCGTCACCCACCGTCCACGGCCACACCCGCTGCAGGCTGCCGAGCATCACACCCAGCAGCGCCGCCATCGTCACGTCCAGCGCCCGCCGCAGCAAGAGGTCGAGCAGGCGGGCCACCGTCGCGAGGCCGACGAGCGCACCGAGCGCGAACGGCACGAGCGTCAGCACGTCGAGCGAGGCGATCGCGGAGATCACCCGCCCGTACTGGCCGAGCAGCACCAGGATGAACGCGCCCGAGATGCCGGGCAGGACGAGGGCGGCGATGCCGATCGCGCCCGCGACGAAGACCACCCACAGCGACTCGGACGGCGCCTGCGGCGCCCCGCTCAACAGCAGCGTGACGCCGCCCGCAGCCGCCAGCATGGCCGTGATCGGCCCGGCGTGCCAGCGCACCACGCGCCTGCCCACCAGGACCGTGGCCGCCAGGATGAGTCCGGCGAACACGGCGTACAGGGGCACCGCGTACAGCTCGAGTGCCCGCTCGATGACCCGTGCCAGCACCAGGACGGCCACGGCGATCCCGCTCGCCAGCGGTGCGAGGAACGGCGCGTGCGCCGCCCGCCAGGCGGCACTCACGCGCCCCCGCGCCAACAGCCGCCAGGGCGTCAACGACGTGGCAGCCCGCAGGGCCGCGACCAGGCGCTCGTAGATGCCGAGCACCAGCGCCATCGTGCCGCCGGACACGCCGGGCATCACGTCGGCCGTGCCCATCGCCAGGCCGCGCAGCACGAGCGTCCACCATCGGGGTCCTCCGCGCACCGCGTCAAGCTAGCACGTGTCGAGGGCCGGGGCGCGGCCTCCTGGCGGTGCGGTACGCTGCTGCACATGGAGAGCGAGCAGGACGACGCCCCCGCGATCATGGCCGATGCGCAGGCCGACACCCTCGCCGGGTCGCTGCTATGGCGCATCGGGCGCGCCTTCGAAGACGGCCCGGTCACGGTTCGCGTCGGCCTCGCGAGCGCGGCGCCGCTGTTCGCCGACCTCCCGCGCCTGCGCGCCGCCACGGATCAAGAGGTCGAGGCAGCCATCCACGAGGGTGACGTGCAGGTCGAGTGGGTCGGTCCCCGACTCGGAGGACGGGCGTGACCTTCGACCACTCGGTGCGTTTCGAGCTCGACGTCGCGCTCGATCGTGAGGAGGCGCTGGCGTTCGTCCGCGACGTGCGTGCCAGCCTGTCGCGTGCGCGTTTCCTGCGCGACCTGGCCGTCGGTCCGCCGCAGGGCGGCGGGGTCGGTACGGTGACGGCGACGCTCCCGGTCAACGCGGCGCTCTTCGGGCAGCGCGACCTGCCGTTCCGGTCTCGACTCCATCGGACACCGGCAGGGGCGGGCCTGGAGGGGCTCCCCATCGACGCTCCGGGGCCCGGCTGGGCTCAGGTCTCGGGCAGCGTCGAGGTGACGCCCGCAGCGCAGGGGTCGCATCTCGCCTACGCGTTCGACATCCGCGTCCACATCGCGCTCCCCGAACCGGAGCGATGGGGCGGCCAAGCGCTGACGAAGATGATCGCGTACACGGCCAGCACGGTGCTGGCTCGCGTCACCGACGCCTTCCCGGCGGCCGTTGCCGACGCGGCCGCCGATCGCTACGGGGAACGTCTGGCGACCGCCGGAGGGTGAGCCGAGCGCAGTAGCCCAGCTGGGCCGTCACTTCCCGACGCAGAAGCGGGCGAACACCTCGCTCAGGGTCTGTTCGGCCACGTCGCCGCGTCCCGTGACCTGAGCGAGCGCTCGCAGCGCCGTCTCGAGGTCGAGCCCGCGGAGGTCGTCGGGTGCTGTGCGCGCCCGCAGCACCGCCTCGCGCGCCTCACGCACGACGGCCTCGTGCCGCTCGCCCAACAGCCAGGCTTCGGACGCGGCGGCGTCGCCGACGACCGCCGCCTCGAGCGCGACGCGCAGATCGTCCAGGCCACGGCCGTCGATCGTCGACACGCGATGGATGCGCTCCACACCGAGCCCTGCGGCATCCCAGGCCCGGCCTGCGTCTGCCTTGGCGGCCACCCACAGGGTGCGGGCACCGCCCAGCTCGTCGACCAGCGCGCGATCCTCCGCGGTCAGCGCGACGCTGCCGTCGATCACCGCGACGACCACGTCGGCAGCGGCGGCGAGGTTGCGCGCGATCGTGACACCGGCACCCTCGATCGCGTCGTCCGTGGTGCGCAGGCCCGCGGTGTCGATGGCGGTCACCGAGGCGCGCCCCAGTTCGAGCGGCACTTCGAGGTAGTCGCGCGTGGTGCCCGGCACGTCGCTCACCAGCGCACGCTCGTAGCCGAGCAGAGCGTTCAGCAGGCTCGACTTGCCGGCGTTGGGCCGTCCCACCAACGCCATCGTCGCGCCGCGTTGCGCCGCCTTACCGGCACGGGCCGTCGCGAGCAGGGCGTCGAGTTCGTCGAGCGCGGCCCCGAGCGACGGCTCCAGGTCCTCGTCCTCGACGCCCTCCTCGGGGTAGTCGAGCACCGCCAGGACGGCGGCATATGCGGTGGTGAGGTGGTCTTGCACGGTTGCGATGCGTCGCGACAGGGCCCCCGCCAACCCCGCGCCCGCGTGGCGGCGGGCCGCCTCGCTGCGCGCCTGAACGAGCGCCTGCACGCTCTCCGCCTGAGCGAGATCGAGCTTGCCGGCGAGGAAACCACGGAGCGTGAACTCGCCCGGGCCGGCGGGGCGTGCCCCGCGTCGCAACACGGCTTCGAGGACGGCGCCGAGCACCGCGGGGCCACCGTGCACCTGGAACTCGACGACGTCCTGGCCGGTCGCCGAGGCCGGCGCGCGGAACACGAGCAGCACGCCCTGGTCGAGTGGCTCGGCGTCCACCACCCAGCCCACGCAGAAGCGGCCGCCGGCGAGCGTCGCCACGTCCGCGCCGCCACTGGGACGGAACAGCGCCGCCCCGATGGCGATGGCGGCGGGGCCCGACACGCGCACGACGCCGATCGCGGCGGTGCCATGCGCGGTCGCGATCGCGGCGATGGTGTCGTCGATGGGTGGTAGGGCCATGGCGGGACGAGGCCGCGGGGCCGCTTCCGGCCGGCCTCGTGCCGTCACGGTATCATCCCGCCGGAGGCCCCGCATGGACGTCGTGTACGCCATCCAGACGCTCGCCGCGCCGTGGCTCGACACCGCGATGACGCTGATCACCGATCTCGGTTCCGAGGAGGCGTACATCGCGATGGTGATCGCGACGTACCTGGCGATCGACGCCCGCGCCGGCCAGCGGCTCGGCGTGTTGCTCGTCACGAGCTTCTTCGTCAACCAGTACGCGAAGGGGTGGTTCGACACCCCCCGCCCGTTCGAGTTCGATCCAGACGTGGTCCGGACGCAACGCGCCCTCGACGGTGCGACGGGCGCCGGCTTCCCGAGCGGTCACGCGCAGAGCAGCGCGACCTTCTGGCTCTATGCAGCGGTGCAGGTGGGGCGGCCCTGGTTCTGGCCCGTCGCCGTGGCCCTGGTCGCGCTCGTCTCCTTCTCGCGCCTGTACCTCGGCGTCCACATCCCGGTCGACGTCGTCGCTGGGCTCGCCATCGGGATCGCGTTGGTGCTGATCGCGGTCGTCCTCGAGCGCAGCGGCGCGCGGCTCCCCACCGCCCTCCTGGTCGCGGTCGCGATCGCGGTGCCGCTCGGCCTGCATCTCGCCTTCCCGACGCCGGAGTCCGACCTCCTGGCCGGTGCCCTCGGCGCTCTCGTGCTGGGGCCGGTCCTCGTCCGGCACCGGACCGACGGTCCCTGGTGGGGGCGTGTCGGTGTCGCGCTCATCGGCGTGGTGCTGGCGTTCACCGTGCTGGTCGCCAGCAGCGTGTACCTGCCGGAGGAGGTCAAGCGCGATCCGCTCGGCGGGTACGTGCGCTACCTGGCCCTGGGCCTGGCGGGCCTGGCGTTGGCACCGTGGATCGGACGCGCGCTCGGCCTCGCGCCGGAGCCACGTCGGCGGTGAGGCGCCTGCGGCTGCGACTCGAGTACGACGGCAGCGGCTTCGCCGGGTGGCAGCGGCAGCCGACGGGTGAGCGGACCGTCCAGGGCGCGCTGGAGACGGCGTTCGCCGCACTCCCCGGCAGCCACGGCGCGGTCCATGCGGCGGGTCGCACCGACGCGGGCGTGCACGCACTGGCCATGGTGGCCCACGTCGACACCAGCAGCGAGATCCCCGCGCACAAGCTGCGCCTGGCGCTCAACGCCCATCTGCCCCGGGACGTCGTCGTGCTGGCCGTCGAGCACGCCGCCCCGGACTTCGAGGCGCAGTACCACTGCCGCTATCGTCGCTACCTCTACCGCATGCGCGTCATGCGTCACGACGCTCGCGGCGCGGCGTTGCACCGCCGGCGCTGCCTGGCCGTGTTCGCGTCGCTCGACGTGCCCGCCATGCGCGCGGCCACCGCAGCGTTCGTCGGCGAGCACGACTTCGCCGCGCTCGCGACCCGCGAGACGCGCTCGACCAGGCGCACCGTCCACCTGTGCGACTTGCGCGACGAGCACGGCGAACTGCGCCTGCACGTCGCCGCCGACGGCTTCTTGCGGAGCATGGTGCGGACGCTCGTCGGCACCTTGCTGTCGGTGGGGAAGGGTGCGCTCACGGTGGAGGAGGTCCCGGCCGTCCTCGAGTCCGGAGACCGTGCGCGAGCGGGGCGCAACGTGCCGCCGCAGGGGTTGTACTTCGTGGAAGCGGGCTACGAGGCTTGGGACCCCGCGCGTTCCGAGGCGCTCGCCGCCGACCTGGTGGTGTGACTGCGCGGGTGGTGTAACCGTGCGGATGGTGTGACCGCCC
>SLSM01000138.1 GCA_007130445.1 Trueperaceae bacterium
CGCGCTCGGTCTCGCGGTCGACCAGGTTGTAGTGGTCCTGCATGCTCACGAAGCGCGCCCAGCCGTGGCGCTCGCTGACGCCGAGCATCTTCATGAACTGCCAGGCCGCCATCGTCGAGGCGCCCAGGTAGCGCACGTAGCCGGCCTTCACCAGGTCGTGCAGCGCCTCGAGCGTCTCCTCGATCGGCGTCCCCGGATCGAAGCGGTGGATCTGGTAGAGGTCGATGTAGTCGCTGCCCAGGCGCCGCAGCGAGGCGGTGCACTGGTCGAACACGTGCTTGCGCGACAGCCCGGCGCGGTTCGGGCCCTCGCCCATGCGGCCGTGCACCTTGGTGGCGATCACGACCTGGTCGCGCTCGGCGAAGCGGGCCAGCAGCCGCCCCGTGATCTCCTCGCTCACGCCCGTCGAGTAGACGTTGGCGGTGTCGAAGAAGGTGATCCCGGCCTCGAGCGCGTCGCGCACGTGCGGCGCGGCGGCCTCCTCGTCCAGGATCCAGGGTCTCCAGCTGGCCGAGCCGTAGCTCATCATGCCGAGGCAGAGCCGCGAGACCTGCAGACCGGTGGCGCCGAGCGTGACGTAGTCCATGCGCGAGGGTAGCAGGCGCCGGGCCGCCGGACCGCCACCGCGGGACACCGCACGGTTCGGCGTCCCACCGAGCCGACACGGGGGTCGACCAGGTGCTCGTATCGTGGAGCGTGCCGTGGTCCCGATCCGCGTGACGCGGCGAGACATCCACGTTCGAGGAGGCGCCCGCATGCCGAGCCACACCCGCGACGACATCATGAACACCCTGACCGTCCAGCAGATCGAGGAGCTGACCGGCCTGCCGGCGCCCGAGGGCGCAGGCCCTGAGAAGGAGCGCGCCTACCGCGAGTTGGCGTGGGAGAACATCAAGGTCGACGTCGAGTCGCGCGACGCGCAGGTGCCGCTCGACGCCGAAGTGGGTGGGCGCGACTGAACCGTGCGGCGGTGCGGGTGCTACCCTGCGCCGCATGACCATGAGCGCCTCCGCCGCCCAGGAGCGGCTCCCGACCGGCCCGCGCGACACCGAACTGTTCGACCTCATCGAGCGCGAAGTCGCCCGGCAGTACGACGGCCTCGAGCTGATCGCCTCCGAGAACTTCACCTCTCGCGCGGTCATGGAGGCCGTCGGCAGCGCACTCACCAACAAGTACGCCGAGGGCTACCCCGGCAAGCGCTACTACGGCGGCTGCGAGGTGGTCGACGAGGTCGAGCGGCTCGCGATCGCGCGCGCCAAGGAGCTCTTCGGCGCCGCCTGGGCGAACGTGCAGCCGCACTCCGGCAGCGGCGCCAACCTGGCGGTGTACTACGCGCTGCTCGAGCAGGGCGACACCGTGCTGGGCATGGACCTCGCGCACGGCGGCCACCTGACGCACGGCTCGCCGGTCAACTTCTCCGGGATGCACTACCGCGTGGTCGGCTACCCGGTGCGGCGCGAGGACGAGCGGATCGACATGGATCACGTCCGCGACCTGGCGCTGGAGCACCGCCCCAAGCTGATCATCGCCGGCGCCTCGGCCTACCCGCGGCTGCTCGACTTCGCGGCCTTCCGCGCCATCGCCGACGAGGTGGGCGCGTACTTCCTCGCCGACATCGCCCACATCGCCGGCCTGGTCGCGGCCGACCTGCACCCCGACCCGCTGCCGCACGCGCACGTGGTGACGAGCACGACCCACAAGACGCTGCGCGGCCCGCGCTCCGGGATCATCCTCTCGAACGACCTCGAACTCGGCAAGCGCTTCGATCGCATGATCTTCCCGGGCACGCAGGGTGGCCCCTTGCAGCACGTGATCGCCGGCAAGGCGGTGGCCTTCTTCGAGGCGCTGCAGCCGGGCTTCCGCGCCTACCAAGAGGCGACGTTGGCCAACGCCGCGGCGCTCGCGGAGGCGCTCACGGCGCACGGCTACCGCATCGTGTCGGGCGGCACCGACAACCACATCGTGCTGGTCGACCTCCGCCCCGTCGGCCTCACCGGCAAACAGGCGGTAGACCGGCTCGACCCGGTCGGCATCACGGTCTCGAAGTCGATGGTCCCGTTCGACGAGACCAAGCCCTGGATCACCAGCGGTGTGCGTCTCGGCAGCCCCGCACTCACCACCCGCGGCTTCACACCGGCCGACATGACCGTCGTCGCGGCACTGGTCGATCGCGCGCTGCGGGGCGAGGAGGCCGCGACCCTGCGGCCAGACGTGCTGGCGCTCGCGCACAGCCGGCCGATGCCCTGACGCTGGGCGCCCGTTACGCCGCGGCCCAGCGGTCCGCGCGTGGCGCCGGGGGGCGTGGTGCCGGCGCGCTCAGCGCCGCTTGCGCAGCCGCTCCAGCGCCTCTTGGAGACTGATGCGAAGGCGGTCGACCGAGGCGGCCGTGTCGCCGAGCTCGTCGGCGCGCCGCACGCGCACGGGTGACGCGAGGTCGCCCATGGCGATGCGCTGGGCGTCGTCGCGCAAGCGCACCACGTCGTTTGCGATGCGCGTCGTGGCGAGGCCAGCGGCCAACGCGCCGGTGAGGGCGGCGATCGCCGTGGCCGCCGCCAACGGCACCCACAGGTCGCCGCGCAGGCCGTTCGGGAGCAACATGTAGATGAAGGCGGCGGACAGCAGCCACGACAGCGTCACCGGCAAGGCCACGAGCACGGACAGGCGCCGACCGAAGCGACCGCGGCGCTTCTCCAAGCTCGACGGCAGCTGGTCGTGATGGACCCCCGACCGCTTGAGCACCGCGTCGGGCGGCGGCGTCAGGGTGTGCGGCTGGTCCGACGACGAGCGCGTGCTTCGGTAGGCGACGTCGGGCGGCTGCGACCGATGCAGTTCGGCGTCGCTCAGCGGCGGTCGACCGGGCCGCTCACCGCTGTCGCGATCGCGCGCGATCGCGTCGCGCAGCCGTGAGGCCGGCGCGGGACCAGGGAGTGGCGGCGTCCGCCGACGCTTCCCGTTGGCGGCCGGCGGCGGCGTGATGCGCACGTACGCGGGTGGCGCGGCGTCCGACGCCACGACCACGGTCCGGTCGGCGTCCTGCCCGTCGCTCTCGTCCCGGTCGTCGGTCTGGTCTGCGTCCTGGTCCGCACTCGCGCCGTCGCGGCGAACGTCGGAGAAGTCCGACAGTGCGCCCACGTCGACGATCGCCGGCATCCGGGACGAGCCAGTGGTCGGGATGATCACGTCGGCGGCGCCGAACCCCGCCTGGCGCATGGGCGTGAGCTTGGGGTCGGGCTCGATCGGATCGTCGACCCTCGTGGCGTCCAGGGATGGGATGCGGTCGTAGCCGGTCGGGTTGCGCACGCCGACGTCGGCCACGATGTCCTCGTCGGCGAGCGTCGGGGTCGCCGGGCGGGCTCGGTCACGGCCGGAGACCGACGCAGGCGGCGGCGTCGACGCTGGCATGGGCGCCGTCTTCGGCGGCGTCCTGGGCGCCGCGACGGCCGCCGGCGTGGGTGCCCGCTCGGCCTCGGGGTCGAGCGCGTCGGCCGGCGTCGCGCGGCGATGCATCGCGACCAGTCCAGCCGCCTGCAGACGCAGCACCACGCGCAGCGCGCGCTCCTCCGGGAGCGGCCTCGTGATCACGCCCGGCATGCGCTCCATCAAGCTCTTCGCCTTCGCCGGGCTGAGCTTCAACTGCTCCGCGACGCGCCCCGCCACCAGCTCGCGTGGCTCGCGGGGGGCACTCGTCACTTCGACCACGAACGCGCTCTGGTTGGTCATGGTCCGTCCTCCACCCGTCCGTAGCCGTGGTGGGCGAGGACGGCCTCAGCGCGCGCCAGGAACTGGGCGCGACCATCGTTCGACTTGAAGTGTCCGGCCAACGCCTGGAGCAGCGGGCCGAGCGCGGTCTCGGGCAGCAGCCGGGGGCTGTGGCCGATCGTGTTGAACGCCTCGTCGACGAAGATCTCACCGATCGGACCGGCGACGTCGACGGCGGCCCAGACGAGCCCCGACGCGAGGGCGGGGTCGGCCAAGGGGGTGGGTTCGAACACGCCGTTCGTGCCCGCGGCGGTGCCCATGGCGGCCGCCGCAGCGGTACCCGCGGCGGTGCGCGTGCCGGTGAGCCCGGCACCGTTGCCGCCCGGCCCAGCGTGGACGCGCAGCATCTCGACGTCCTGGCCGTAACTGGCGTGCAGCAGCAACGCGTCGACCGAGAGGTCGAGCGTGCGTCGCGGCGCGGCCACCCCGACCCGGAACGCGAACCGTCCCGAACGCCAGCCGAGCAGGCGGCTCAGCGCGGCCACACCCTCCACACCCTCCAGCGCCACGTGCTCGACGCGCCCACGCTGCAGGTAGACGTACCCGCTCCCGCGCTCCGCAACGTCGGCGTCACCGACCACCTGGAGGCAGCCGGTGGCCTGGTTGAGGGCGAGGTACTGGACGAGGTTGGCGAGCACCCCGTCGGCGAGGCGCCCTTGTAACGCGTTCAATCGTGCCTCCCAACGCCCCTGCCGGGCACCCGCGACCCACTCGCAGGCGCTCGCGTCCGGCACTGCGCACACGCCGGAGACTCCCGGCCCCGGCGCACGCGCGTGAGCGCGCACACCTCAGTGTGCCACAGCGCGGACGGCAGCGCGCAATCGCGCGGGCCAACCGCACCTGGGGCGCCGGCCAGGGCCGTGGTAGCGTCGCGGGCCGGAGGGGAGTGCCTATGCACACCATCTGTTGCATCCAAGGCGACGGCATCGGGCACGAGGTCGTGCCCGCGGCACGGCGCGTGCTGGAGGCGGCCGAGCTGCCACTGCGCTTCGTCGACGCCGAAGCCGGCTGGGGCACCTTCGAACGGCTCGGCACGTCGGTACCGGACGCGACCGTGAAGGCCGTGCAGAGCGCCGACGCCACGCTCGCCGGCGCGTTCACGGCGCCGAGCGCCAAGATCGTCGGGTTCCACGGCGCCATCCGCTACTTGCGGCGCACGCTCGACCTCTACGCCAACGTCCGGCCCGCCCGGACCCGGCCCGTGCCCGGCTGCTTCGAGGGCGTCGACATGCTGATGGTGCGCGAGAACACCGAGGGTCTGTACGTCGAGTTCGAGCGGCGCTACCACGACATCGCCATCGCCGACGTCAAGATCAGCCGCGCGGCGTCCGCGCGCATCGCCCGCACGGCGGCGCAGCTCGCGCGCCAGCGGCGCGGCCTGGTGCACGTGGTGCACAAGGCGAACGTCCTGCCCATCACCTCGGGCTTGTTCCTCGACACCGCCATGGACGTGATCCGGCGCGAGTACCCCGACGTCCAAGCCGTCGACGTCATCGTCGACGCCTGTGCGATGAAGCTGGTGCGCGAGCCCGGGTCGTTCGACGTCCTGGTCACCACCAACCTGTTCGGCGACATCCTCTCCGACCTCATGGCCGGCCTGGTCGGCGGCCTGGGCATCGCACCCTCGGCCAACCTCGGCGATCGCCACGCCATCTTCGAACCGGTGCACGGGTCCGCGCCCGACATCGCCGGACGCGGCGTCGCCAACCCGACGGCGACGATCCTGACGGCCTGCATGATGCTCGACCACCTGGGCCTGCGAGACGAGGCGATGCGGATCGAGGCGGCGGTCGACCGCGTGCTCGAGCACGGCCCCCGGACGCGTGACCTGGGCGGCGACGCCGACACGGTCACGTTCACCGACGCCGTGATCGAGGCCTACCTCGACGCGTGAGCCGAGCGTCACGCGGCGTTCAGCCTGATCACGTCGCGATGCGATACCCTCAGCTGCGTGACCCCCTCCCGTGACCACGACCCCGTGAGGCACGTGTGATGTACGCCCTGCAGCAGGCCATGCGGGCGATCCGCGGCAACTGGGTCGCCAGCGTCGCGACCATCACCACCATGACGCTGTCGCTGACCATCCTCGCCGGCTTCAGCCTGCTGTCGCTCAACATGAACCAGGTGCTCGCGAGCCTCCAGGGCGAGCTCGAGGTGTCGGCCTTCCTGGCACCCGGCAGCGACGGGCCGCGCCTGCTCGAGACGGTGCGGGGGTGGCCCGAGGTGGCGCGCGCCGAGTTCGTCGGACGCGACCGCGCCCTCGCCAGCCTGGTGGCCGACATCCCCAGCCTCGCGACCGCCGCGCAGCTCGTCGACAACCCGCTGCCCGACGCGCTGCAGCTGCGGCTGCTCGACCCCGGCCAGACGCCGTTGGTGCGCGTTCGGCTCGAGCAGCTGCCGGGCGTGGTCGACGTCGAGGACGGCAGCGACGCCGTGGAGACCTTCCTGGCCATCAACGACGCG
>SLSM01000412.1 GCA_007130445.1 Trueperaceae bacterium
CACGCGAAGTCACGCCCCTCACTCAAGATCGTGCTGAACGTCGTCTTCACGATCACGTCATCGACCTCGTTCATGATCGAGATCAGACGCTGCCACATGATCTCCAACGAGATCGGATCGAAACGCGAGTCGGGCGTGGGGTCGGCGTGCTTCATAGCGGTGCTCCCGAGAAGGTCGCGACCTCTTCGAGGTCGGTGGAGATCTGGTGCCAGGCGAGGGTGTGCGCCAAGCCCGCGGCGAGGCCGACCCGGGGCGAGAAGCCGGTGTCGGCCGTCAGGCGCGACAGATCGACGGCGTCCCGGTGGTGGCCAGGCGTCATGGCGAGATCGGCCTCGTCGACCGGACTGCTCGACCAGCGCAGACCTGCGAGCTCGGCGACGTGCTCCAGCACTCGCCTCACCGGGTAGGACTCGGCACTCGCGACGTTGTACACCGGCCAACGGAGCTCCGGGGCATCGAGCAGCGCGGCCACGGCCGCCACCACGTCGGCTGCGTGGATGAGATCTCGACTGACGTCGACGTGGCTGACGCGCACGGTGTGCCGCGCCTGCGCGGCCTCGACCAACGAGGCGACGAGCGACATGCCGGAACGCGAGTTGGTCGGCCGCTCCATCGGTCCGTACACGCTGCCGATGCGCACACTTGCCGCACGCATCCCGTGAATGCGGGCGTACTCGGTCACCAGACCCTCCGAGGCGAGCTTGCACAACGCGTAGAGGTTGTGCGGCGGAAGCAGTTCGTCCTCTCGGCGCGGTCGGTATCGAGGCGCGGCGGCGTAGATGCCCGTGGAACTGGCGTAGAGGACACGCCCCACGCCGGACGCAAGGGCCGAGTCGAGAACGGTGAGTGTCGCGACGAGGTTGGTGTCGACGATGGAACGCGTGGCCGCCCGCTCGACCTCGGCCGTCGGCGTGACCGCGGCCGCGTGTACGATCGCGTCGGGCGCATGGTCCCGAACCTGGGCTTGGAGCCAGGGCGCATCCGTGGCGTCCCCGATCGACCAGACGATCCGCTCCGTGACCGACTCGAGGAACGCGCGTGTGAGCGCGTCGGGCTCGCGGCGTGCAGTCGCGACGACGTGCCAGCCGGCCTCGGCGAGGCCACGAACGAGGTTGACCCCGACGAACCCGGCCGCCCCGGTCACGAACACGCGGCGGCTCATCGGCTCCTCGCGTCCAGAGCGTCGCGCAGCCAGTCGCCGAGCAAGACGCTCCCGACCACGGTCAGGGTGATCGCGACACCCGGGAACGTGGCCAGCCACCATGCGGTGGCAACGTAGCCGCGGCCGTCGGCGAGCATCGTGCCCCAGGTGACGGCCGGGGGTTGGATGCCCAACCCCAGGAAGCTCAGCGACGCTTCTGCGATGATCACCGTGCCCACCTGCAAGGCCCCGAGCACGATGATCGGTGCTGCGATGTTGGGAAGGATGTGACGTATCAGGATCACCCCCGCACGTTGCCCGAGGGCACGTGCCGATTCGACGAAGAGCAGGGTCCGAGCCGCCATCGTCTCGCCGCGCGCCACGCGCGCGAAGTCTGCCCACCCGGAGACGCCGAGCACGACGACGAGGAGCACGACGCCGCTCGCACCGCGCTGCGGGCCGACGACCGCGATGACCGCGAGCGCCAGGATGATGAACGGTATGGCCATGAAGGTGTCGAGCACGCGCGAGATCACGGCATCGACCGCGCCGCCGAAGTAGCCGGCGACCGTGCCGAGCACGAGGCCGATGCCGAGCGCGACCACCGTGCCCAGCGTGCCGACGATCACCGACACGCGTGCGCTGTGCACGAGACGACTGAGAACGTCACGGCCGAGCTGGTCGGTGCCGAGCGGGAAGGCGGCGGTGCCGCCGTCCAACCACATCGGCGGAAGCACGCGCATGCGCAAGTTGTGCTGCGCGGGATCGTGCGGTGCGATCGTCGGCGCCAGCACCGCGCACACCACCACCGTCAAGACGATGGCGAGCCCGAGCAGTCCGCTCGAGGTCATCGACCGCCGAGTGGAGCGGAGGAACTCCCTCATGCGTACTGGATCCGTGGGTCGAGCCATGAATACGAGAGGTCCACCAAGAGATTGATCACCATCACGAAGAGCGCGAACACGAAGACACCCGCCATCACCACCGACAGGTCACGTGCCAAGACGGCCGTGAGCATGAGGCGGCCGGATCCCGGCCATGCGAACACCTCCTCGACCACGACCGAGCCGCCGATGATCCAGGCGGTCTGCAGGCCGATCACGGTCACGACGCTGATGAGCGAGGTGCGCAGCGCGTGCTTCGTGACGACCGTCCACGTCCGCAACCCCTTCGCGCGGGCGGTTCGGACGAAGTCGTGACCGAGCGCCTCGACCATGGCGGTGCGCAAGACGCGCACCAGCACGGTGGCGATGCTCACGCCGATCGTCACCGCAGGCAGCACCACGGCCAGCGGTTCATCGCGCCCCGACGCCGGCAACCAGCGCAGCTGAACAGCGAACACCAACATGAGCATGAGGCCGAGCCAGAAGTTCGGCATGCCACGGCCTACGGTCGTCGTGATGGTGACGATGAAGTCGAACCAGGAGTTCCGGTACACCGCCGCGAGGACGCCGACCGGCAAGGCGACCAGGAGCGCAACGAGCAGCGCGGCGGCGGTCAACTCGAGGGTGGCAGGGAGCCGTTCGAGCACGAGCGGGAGCGCAGGCGATCTGAACCGGACCGAGGTCCCGAAGTCGCCTACGATGATGCGGCTCACCTGACGCACGTACTGCTCGACGAGCGGACGGTCGAAGCCGTACGCAGCCCGGACGAGCGCGATCTCCTCGGGTGACGCCTCGGGGCGAACCAGATGGGCGACTGGTTCCCCGCCGATACGCAGCAGAACGAAGAGGATGACCGTGAGCCCGATCAAGGGCGGGATCATCTGGAGCACACGGCGAAGGATGTAGGGCAGCATCGTCGCGTCCGTTCACGGAGGGGTCGGGGGGGCCGGTCCGGGCACGCGCGGTGCGCACCCGGACCGGTCTCGGCCACCTCGATCAGTCGGTGAGGGTGGCGTCTCCCAGCCACAAGAACTCGTCGGTGGGCATCGACCATTGCAGACGCTCGTTGATGCCCATCATCCCCTTCATGAGGTACAGGTAGAGGTACGGCAGGTCGGCAGCGTGCAGTTCCTGAAGCTCGACGTACATCGCCCGCCGGGCCTCGGGATCCATCTCTGCAGCCGCGGCGTTGATGAGCCGGTCGGCCTCGTCGGCAAGCGGCCCGGTCCAGCCGTTGTACTCACGGCGCCCCTCGCGATCGGCGTCGAAGACGATCCACGGGTCGAAGAAGGAGTTCCCCCACGCGTCCATGTCGATCTCTTCGTTGGCCGCAGGGAAGTAGACCTGTTCACGATACGTGGTCGGGTCGAGGATCTCCATCTGGATGTTGAGGCCCACGGCCTCCCACATCGCAGCCAGCACCTCGGCGACTTCGCGCTGCTTGTAGTTGGCGGTGCTGGTGGTGAAGCGCAGCGGCTCACCCGCGTAGCCTGCCTCGGCCAGCAGCGCTCGCGCCCGCTCCGGATCGTACTCGCCGACCTGGTCGAAGAAGGCCTCGTCCCAACCGAGTGTCGGAGGCGTGACGCGCGAGAGGGTCGGGATGCCCATGCCGTCGATCACGTCGATGATCGTCTCGCGGTCGATCGCGAGGTTGATCGCCTGGCGCACGCGAAGGTCCTGCGTGGGTCCGCTCCAGCCGGGCGTGTTGGCGGTCGCAGAAATGCGAAGCGGCAGCCGCATGGTTCGGGTGGTCACGTACTCGACCACGGTGGTCCCGTCGTTCGCTCGGATGCGATCCCAATCCTGGGCAGGCACCGACACGATCAGGTCCACGGCGCCAGTGAGCAGGTTGGCCACGCGCGTCGAAGCCTCGGGAATCGCGCGGAACACGAGTTCGCCGATCTCGGGCGCACCCAAGAAGTAGTTCGCGTTCCCGCGCAGGCGCACGAAATTCTCGCGTTCCCACTCCACGAACTCGAAGGGACCGGTACCGACGGGTACGTAGGCGCCGCCCTCGGCCGCCATCCGGCGACCGTGCTCGGGCGCCTGAACGCCACAACCCGTTCCGGAGATCTTGCTCATGAAGGCCGGCTCGGGTCCCGTCGTCACGATCTCGACCACGTGTGATCCCAGTTCACGGATCTCCGCGATCCAGGTCCACTGTGGGTGGGTGATCATCGTCGGATCGTCGAGGATGCGCTGGAAGGTCCAGACCACGGCGGAGGCGTCGAACGGCTCGCCGTTGTGGAAGACGACGTCTTCACGGAGCTCGAGACGCCAGGTCGTGTCGTCGACGCTCTCTACGCTCGACGCCAGCCACGGGACGAAGTCGGCCGTGGCACGGTCGCGCCACACGAGGCAGTCGAACACGTTCATGTGGACCCAGGTCGACGGGATGTTCCAGTCGGTGGGTGGGTCGAGCGAGGTCGGGATCTCGCTGACCCCGAGGACGACCGAGCGGCCCTCGGTCTGAGCTGCGGCGCTGCTCAGCAGGATGGCCGCCGCCATGACGAGTATGCAAGGGACGATGCGCTTTCGGATCATCTGGATGCTCCTGTCGTGATGAGGGGATGGTGCTTCGCGCTGCGTGCATGATCGATCAGCGGTCGTGTCCTCCTCTCCGTGGTCGACGAGGATAGCGACCCCGACTCGCGTGGTCGCCCTCAGCCATAGCGGAGCGTGACGATCAGGTTGAGGTACTCGTCGACGCGTACGTCCGCGTCGGGCCCGACGACCGCCGTCGAGTCGATCTGCTCGACGATGGCAGGGCCTTCGAACGTCATGCCGGCCGCCAGGCGATAGCGGTCGTACACGGGTACGTCGACGAAGCCGCCACGTTCCGCGAAGAACGCGCGCCGATCGCCCTTGGCTGCGCTCGCGGCCGTCGCCGTGGCGGTCGGCGCCTTGGCCAACGTGACGGTCGGTACCGGCCCGACCGCAGCCAATCGACAGGTCGTGACCTCGACCACCAGGTGAGGGTGCGCGTGGCCGTACACCTTCTCGTACTGCTCGAAGAACCGCTCACGCAGCGCCGTGGCACCGATCTCCACGAGGGCGCCGTCGGGCAGTGCCACTTCGATCACGTGCCCTTGACCGCGGTGACGCACCTCGACGCGACGCTCGGTCCTCACGTCTTCGGCCGGCACGCCGCTCTCGACGACCACGGCCTTGCCCTCGAGCGTCAGCTCGTCGAACACGAGTTCGAGGGCGGCCAGGTGCGCGTCGTCGAGTTCGCTCAGGTACGTTCGCGAGAACTCGAAGGACGCCGGCGCCGTCAGGAAACCGAGCGCCGAGGCGACGCCGGCGCTGGCAGGGCACACATACCCCTGCATCTTGAGCTCGCGGGCGATGCGGTCGGCGTGGACCGCCCCGGCGCCGCCGAAGGCGACGAGCTTCATGTGGCGAGCGTCGGCGTTGCGCTCGGCGATGTGGACGCGAGTCGCCGAGATCATGCTCTCGTTCACGACTTGGAAGATGCCGTACGCCGCCTCGTCCACGCCCAGCCCCAAGGGTTGGGCCACGTGGCGGTCGATGGCCTCTCGAGCCGCCTCGACGTCGAGCGTCAGGCGGCCGCCGAGGAAGAACGCTGGGTTGAGGTACCCGAGCACCACGTCGGCGTCGGTCACGGTCGGCCGCTCGCCGCCCTGGCCGTAGCACACTGGGCCGGGGCTGGCACCGGAGGACTCGGGACCTACCTTGAGGAGCCCCATGTCGTCGACACGGGCGATGCTGCCGCCACCGGCGCCGATCTCGATCAGTTCGACGACCGGTACGAGCACGGGGTGACCGGAGCCACGCTTGAAGCGGTGGACCCTGCCGATCTCGAAGCTCGTGGACTTCTGGGGCTTGAGGTCGCGGATGAGGCACAGCTTCGCCGTCGTACCACCCATGTCGAAGGAGACCAGATCGCGTTCACCCACCAGTCCCCCGTAGAAGACCGCCGCCAAAGCGCCAGCGGCAGGCCCGCTCTCGACGAGTCGGATCGGGAAGCGCCCTGCGGTCTCGACGGTGGTGACGCCGCCGTTCGACAGCATCAGGTACAGGCGCCTCGCGAAGCCAGCCTCGTGGAGCTCGCGCTGCAGGCGTTCGAGGTAGCGGGTGGTCAGGGGTTGGACATAGGCATTGGCGACGGTCGTCGAGGTCCGCTCGAACTCGCGGATCTCCGGTGCGACATCGCTCGACAACGACAC
>SLSM01000199.1 GCA_007130445.1 Trueperaceae bacterium
AGCGAGGCGTCGTCGTCGCTCTCGAGCATCGCCACGTCCGCCTCCATGGCGGCGAGCTCCGCACGCAGGTGGGCGCGCTGGGTGGAGGTGGCGTCGTCGAGCTGGCGCTTCAGCGCCTCGACCCCATCGCCCAGGGGGCGACCCTCGTCCAGGGTGGACCGGGCAGCATCGATGCCGGCGGCGAGGCCGGGGGCGTACCGCAAGAGGTCGGTATGCACCTCCGCGAGCGCCTCGAGCGTCCGGCGCTCGGCGTCGACGTCCAGCGCCCTGAGCCGCTCGCTGGCCTCGGGTGTGAGGTGTGCCTCGTCGATCGTGACCGGCGGCAGGTCGTGATCGAAGTCCGCGAGCGCGTCGCTGGGCGCGACCTCGGCACCGGTCGACGCCGGTGCCTCGGCCTCGGCGTCCGGCGTGAACGGCTGCGCGACGCTCGACTCCATCAGCTTCCGCAGGTCCCGAGCGAGCGCAGTCGCGCGCTGCGTCTCGGCGTCGGTGAGCTCACGCGAGCGCTGCGCGTGACGGATCTGTCCGATCAGCGATTCGAGGCGACGCACACGCGGCCCACCGAGCGTCTGGACGATCTCGAGTGACTCCTCGAGCTCGCCGAGCTCCTTGGCCTGCAACACGAGCCGGTCCTCGAGCTTCTGCTCCACGATCCGCAGTTGCTCGTCTGCAGCGTCGAGGCTGTCGCCGATCGGGGCACCCGCTGCGATCTCCCCCTCGGCCACCTGGAGCTGGGCGCGCAGCTTGCGGACCTCGGGCCAGTCGAAGTAGAGGTTGAAGGGTCGCAACGCCTCGCGCAGCGCCGCCAGGCGCTGCGCGACGGTGGAGGCTGCGACCGTGCCGCTCGCGGCCCGGGCGCCCGGTGCGGCGGCGGTGGCGTGTGATGCGTCGTCTTCGCCGAGGTGCAGCAAAGACTCGTCGAACTGGGCGGCGATCTGCTCACGGAACGACGTGATGGCCTCGCCCGCCGCGTCGGCCGTCATGCGGGCCTGGAGCTGCTTGAAGACGGGCCCGGTCAGGACCGCCTCGACGTCCTCGAGGCGCAGGTTCGTCGGGTCGCGCTCGACCTGCAGCAATCCCTCGCGCAGGACCAACGACACGACACGCGGAGCGAGCGAGGTCTCCAGCGCCTGGACAACGGCTTGGTAGATTCGGTTCGGTGTCATCGCTCCTCACGTCGCCCGGGCGGCCGGTTCGTGCGCCGCCGTGGCTTGGCGTTCAGTCGTCGTCCCAGTCGATCGACTCGGTGGTGGTGGTGCTGCTTCGGGTGGAGCGGGTCGAGCGGGTCGACGTGGCGCCCGCGGACGCGGCCGGGCGTCGCCGTCCGACCAGGCCGAACTGCGCGCAGATGCCGTACAGCCCGATCATGGCGAACACCAGGGCCAACAGTACGGTGCTCGCCCACACCACCTGGCCCACGGTGCTGGCGAACGGCGAGAGGGCCGAGAGCGTGGACAGCAGCGTGATGTCGGCATACGTGGAGAGCAAGACGGAGAGGCCGACGAGCCCTTCGAAGAGCGCCGGGAGCAGCAGCAGGAAGAGCGCGACCCCGACGAGCTGCCAGTTCCGATTGCCGCCGCCGAACGCGATGTTCGCGAGGACCAGCGGGATCAGGGCGAGGATGCCCAGCACGACGAGCACGATGGCGCGAGGGACGCCTCCCCAGTACGCGAGGGTCTGGCGCGCGCCGGTGAGCAGCGGTGCCTCGGTCTCACCCGTCAGCGCGCCGAGCGCGAGGTCGACCTGGCCGGCGGCGACGGCGACGTCGCTGAGGCGGAGACCGGGCTCGTCTGCGAGCTGCCGGAGCAGGCTGCCGGTGTCGACGTCGAGCAGCGTGAAGCGTGCCCGGACGATCGGCGAGAGCAAGGCGTCGTACGCCTGAGCGGCTCGTCCGAGCGCCTGGCGCGCGGCGATCTCGTCGCCGCGCTGCGCCGCCGCGAGCGCCTCGGCCACGCGAGCGACCACGGCGTCACCGACCTGGTTCAGACGCAGGTACCCGGCGTCGAGCAGCGCCTCGGCCTGGCCCGGGCGGGCGGGTGCGCCGACGCCGGCGAGCGCGAGTTCACGCTCCAGCACCTCGAGGCGCTCGCGACGCAGTTCGTCAGCGATCTCGAGGCGGAGGGCGGCGAGCGCTTCCTCGCTGAGCACGAGGGCCTCGTCTTCGACCTGTGCTGCCTCGGCATCCAAGGGCGCGGCGTCGTCCGGCGCCGGCGCCGTCGCATCCGGCGCCGGGTCGACCGGTTGCGCCTCCGCTTCGATCACTGCGGGCGTCGCTGGGCTGGGGAGATCGCTCGGCACGGCGCTGGCAGGCGGTGTCGCCGTGGCCGTCTGGCGGGCACGTGCCGCCTGTCCGAGGGCTGCGATCTGTTCGCCGGCCGCGCCGAGCGCCTCGACGACGTCGGCGGTCCGCTCGTCGACGAGCGCCTGGGCGGCGTCGACGAAACGTTGGTTCAGCGCCGCGCTGGTGCGCGGCGAGTCTTGAACGAGCAAGAACGCACCGTAGGCGCGTGCCAGCGAGCGGTACGCGCCGCCGACGTTGGTCTCGGCCAGCTCTTGGGCGACGGCGAGACGCGTGGCGATCACGTCGGCCACACCCGCCTCGAAGTCGAAGCGCAACGCTCCGGCGGCCTGTTCGGCATCGGCGAGCAGCGCCAGGTCGGCCGGCGCCATGCCGAGGTCGGTTCCCAGGCGACCGAGCCGCGCGCGCGCCTGCTCGAGGTCTCCCGCGGCGGCAGAGCGCAGGGCCGCGTCGAACACGAGGCGCTGGAAGCCGCCTTCGAGCACCGCCACCTGCACCGCGAGGTCGTCGACGCTGGCGTTGCCGATGGCGGTCCGTGCGCGTTCGACGACCCGCTCCAGGGCCGTCGCCAACGGTCCCGCCGCCGCCTCGCGCGACAGCGTGAGGAGCGCGCTGAAGGCGCGGTCGATCTCCTCACGGGCCAGGATGGCGTCGGTCGGGAGGGCCTCCACCGAGCGCTGGAGGTTGTCGATCGCCAGGTCGTAGCGATCGAGGTAGGCGTCGTCTTGTTGCGCCGTCGCGACGCCGATCAGCAGAGCCGCGATCAGCAGCCAGCGCACGAGTGGAAGCGTGCCCCTGTTCATCGTTCCTCCTCCAGCGCCGTGAGCGCCGCGTAGACCGCACCGAGATTCATGTCCGCCGAGCCGCGCACGGCGACCCAGCGCTCCGAGACGGGGACGGCGAGCAAGACACCGTCGTCGTTGGCAACCGCCACGGAGCGCACGCTGCCGTGGCGGGCGAGCAGGCTGCCGCCGGCGGCGAGCACGCGGCCGAATGCGTCGGCGTCCGGTACCTCGCCGCGCCGCTCCAGTGGACGACCGACCGCGTCGAACACGGCTGCACCATCGACGCCGTCGAGCACGGCGAGTGCCATCAACACGACCCCGGGATCGTCCGGGAATCGCCGTGACGGCGCCGGCTCGCGAACCTCGGTCGCGACCGGGAGCGGGCGTGGCGCCGTGGCCCTGCGGTCGTGCAGCGAGCGTGCCAGGCGCTTGAGCTCGCGCCGCAGCGTCGCCCGGGGAACGGTATGGCGGAGCTCACGATAGACCGGACCGAGCACCAGCGAAGCCAGACGCTCGCCGTCGACCGCGTCCGGCTCGAGCCCTTCGGAGCGCACGATGCGATCGAGCAGTCGCGTCGCAGCGCGCCCCGGCAACCACGCGCCGAGCACGTGGCGAGCACGATCGATCGGCGACGCGGTGGCGCTCGACTTCATGGCCGCGCGCCGCGACGGGAGGTGATGGTGCCATGCGGGGTCATCGTACCAGCGTCTCCGACGCGGATGCCGGACGCGTGCCTCCTCTATCCACGAGGATAGGACGCACGGGACGGCGTTCGGAGTGAAAAATCCTGGCCGGATCGTGGTCAGGCCTCGGCGCCGTGGTCGATGAAGGCGGCGGATATCCCGCCAGCGACGCGCACGGCCGCCCAGTACCGCATGCGCGACGGCCCGATCAGCGTGAGCGTCGCGACGCCGCTCCCGAGCGGCACGCCGCTGCGCACCCGCGCGACCGAATCGTCGAGGCGCAACTCGACCGTCGACGGCGCGGCCGCGGAGGCACTGGCGTCGTCGGCATCGGGCGCATCGTCTGGTGCTCGACCGGGCGTCGACGCCGACGCGCCGCGCGCCGCCGACGGCGCCTCGATGTGCTCGACGACGAGGCGCACGAAGTCGGCGTCGCGCGCCTCGGGTTCGTCGAAGAGCTGGCGTAGGCCAGCCTGGGCGCGCTGTCGCGGCGTCACGTCGGGCCAGGCGGCGGCGATGGCGGCCAGCGTGCGCGCGAGTTCGGGCTCGGTGTCCGCCGCCAGCCGTGACAGCGCCGCGGGGACCTCCCGCAGCGGCAGGGTCAGCTGGCGCAGGTTGCGCTCCGCATCGTCGAGCACGTCGTCACGCGGTGCCGGATCGAGGGGGACGCGCAGCTGGCGCACCAGGCCGTTCTCGAGCACGACCACGGCGAGCAGCGTCCGGCTGGCCAGCAGGGAGAGGTGGATCTCGACGGCGTGCAGGTGGTCCTGGGCCGGCAGCGTGACCAGGACGGCGTACCCCGACAGGTCGGCCGCCGCGGTCGCGAGCTGGTCGAGCAGCGTGTCGCCCGGCTGGGCGTGGAGCCGCTCGAGGAGCCGGGCGCGGCCGCTCGGCGACAGCGGACGCGGCGGCAGGAAGCGCGCGGCGTAGCGTCGGAAGCCGAGCGCCGTCGGGATGCGGCCCGACGAGGCGTGCGCCTGTTGCAGCAAGCCCTCCTCGGCCAGCGCCCCGAACTCGTTGCGCACCGTTGCGGACGACAGCGCCATGCGCTCCGCGATGCGCGACGACGGCACGGGATGCGCGCTGCGGATGTACGAGGCCGCCACCAGGTCCAGGATGCGCGCTCGACGGTCGGTCATGTGTCGAGTCTAGCAAAGGGGCTGGCGCACGCCGCGCTTCAGGGGGCTGCGGGCGCGTCCGCGAGCGCCACGATCCGGTCGAGGTGCGCAGGATCGACCGGCGTGATGCTCAGCCTGCTGCCGCGACGTGCGACCTCCATGCCGCTCAGCACGGGGTCGGCCTTGATCTCCTCGAGCGTCACCATGCGCGCGAGGGGCCGCACGGCGCGCACGTCGACGAGTTGCCAGCGCGGCGCGTCACGCGTGCTCGTCTCGTCGGCGTAGCGCGAGGACGGGTCGAACTGGGTCGGGTCGTCGTAGGGCGGTGACGCCACCTCGGCGAGACCGACCACGCCGGGCGGCGCGGCGTTGGAGTGGTAGAACAGCACCTCGTCGCCTGGGCGCATCTCGTCGCGCATGAAGTTCCGCGCCTGGTAGTTGCGGATCCCGTCCCAGGGCGTCGTGCGCTCCGGAGCGGCCAGCAGGTCGTCGAACGAGAACGTCGACGGTTCGGACTTCATCAACCAGCAGCGTCGAGCCACGGGCGCCTCCTCGCGTCTGCGGTCCAGCCGAGCCGTCTCACTCCCACTCGATCGTGCCGGGCGGCTTGCTGGTGATGTCGTAGACGACGCGGTTCACCTCGGGCACGCTGTTGACGATGCGGTTCGAGACGGTCGCCAGGAACTCGTGCGGGAGCCGCGCCCAATCGGCCGTCATGCCGTCGACGGAGGTGACCGCCCGCAGCGCCACCGTGTGCGCGTAGGTGCGCCCGTCGCCCATCACCCCGACGCTCCTGAGCGGCGTCAGCACCGCCAGCGCCTGCCACGTCTCGTCGTAGAGACCGAACTCCCGCAGCGCCGAGACGAACACGTCGTCGACCACCTGCAGGACGCGCAGCCGCTCGGGCGTGACCTCGCCCAGGCAGCGGATCGCGAGGCCCGGGCCGGGGAAGGGGTGCCGGTCGCGCAGGTGGCGCGGCATCCCGAGCGCGTCGGCGACCTCGCGCACCTCGTCCTTGAAGAGGTTGCGGAAGGGTTCGATCAGGGTGAACGCGAGGTCGTCCGGGAGCCCTCCGACGTTGTGGTGCGACTTGATGACGGCGGCGCCGTGGCTGCCCGCCGACTCGATCACGTCGGGGTAGAGCGTGCCCTGCGCCAGGAATCGGATGTCGCCACGCGCATCCTGCACGCGGCGCGCCTCGTCGCCGAAGACGTCGATGAAGGTCTTCCCGATCGCCTTGCGCTTCTCCTCCGGATCGACGACGCCGGCGAGGGCCTCGAGGAAGCGCTCGCCCGCGTCGACCACCACCAGGTCGAGGCCCAGGCC
>SLSM01000210.1 GCA_007130445.1 Trueperaceae bacterium
TCGACACGGTGCAGCCCCTGCTCTGCCCAGGCGCGGCGCCAGCGCGGCTCGATGGCCTGCGGGTCGTAGCGCTCCGGGCGGCGGTCGATGGTGGGGCCGGCCTCGGGCGTGGCGGGGGTGGTGTGGTCCATGAGACCGACAGTGTAGCGCCTCGCGGCCGGGTGGCCCACCCGACGGCCCCGTCGCGCTGCCGCGCCGGCCGTGAGGCTCGCATCTACCTCACGGCCGGCGCCGAGCCGATCAGAGCGTGGGCAGGAAGTTCACGTCGCCCGCGAGCGACGAGGCGAGGGCCTTCAGCTCGCCCAGTCGCCCCACCGCGGCGAGGTAGGAGCCGGCCTCGAGGTCATCGAGGTTCAACTGGTCGGCAGCAGCATCGCGCCGTCGTGGAGTGCGTCGAGCGCGTCCTCGATCGCCGTCAGGAGCGCCCCGACGTATAGCCGCGCGCGCGTGTCCGGCTCGCGCTCGAGCACGATCCAACGGCGCGCCTCGAAGAACAGGCAGGCGCGCAGGGCGTCGAGGTCACTCGGCAGCACCCGCGCGTCGACGAAGCGCGCCTGCGTGACGTTGGCGAGCGTCCCGCACGCCTCGAGGCCGAAGCGTCCGTAACCGTCGAAGGTGTAGGCGAAGGCGATGATCTCGTCGAACTCGGCCCGCGCCGACGGCACGTCGGCGCGCGTGAGGGCGTGGTGGGGGACGCTGGTGACGGCCTGCGGCACGCCGGCATCGTACGGCGAACGCCTGGGTCACGCGGTACACTGCCGCGACAACGGGCCCGGCCCCGTGGGCGATCACGGCCCCGGCCGCGGCCACGCGGGAGGACCTCAGCTATGGACTACGGTCTCGTCGTCATCGGTTCCGGCCCCGGCGGGTACCACGCCGCCATCCGGGCCGCGCAGCTCGGACTCAAGGTCGCCGTCGTGGAGCGCGGACCGATCGGCGGGGTCTGCCTCAACGTCGGCTGTATCCCCACCAAGGCGCTCCTGCACGTCGCCGCCGCGCTGCGCGAGGGGGTGCACGCGAACGACTTCGGTGTCTCCTTCGGCGAACCGAACGTCGACCTGAAGCAGGTCGAGCGCTGGAAGTCGGGCATCGTCGCGAAGCTCTCCGGCGGGGTGAAGCAGCTCCTCAAGGGCAACGGCGTGACCACGCTCGAAGGCACCGCGACCGTCGTCGACGCGAACACCCTGGAGGTCGACGGCGAGCGCGTCACCTTCGAGAAGCTGATCGTCGCCACCGGCTCGCGCCCGATCGAGCTCCCCGGCTTCGAGAGCGACGGCGAGCGTGTGGTCGACTCGACCGGCGCGCTGCTCGTGGCCGAGGTGCCGAAGCGCTTCATGACGCTCGGCGGCAGTGCCATCGGACTGGAGTTCGCCGACGTCTACGCCGCGCTCGGCAGCGAGGTGACGGTCGTGGAGCTGATGGACGAGATCGTGCCGACCGCCGATCCGGACGTCGCCAAGGAGCTGCGCCGCAGCTTCGAGAAGCGCGGCGTCACCATCAAGACCGGCACCAAGGCGGTGTCACGGCGTGTGACCGACGACGGCGTGGAGGTCACGCTCGAGACCGAGGACGGCGGCAACGAGACCGTCACCGTCGACAAGCTGCTGGTGGCCGTCGGGCGCCTGCCGAACGGCGCCGGCCTGGGCCTCGAGGGCATCGGCGTCACCGTCGATGAGCGCGGCTTCGTCCCCGTCAACGACCACCTGCAGACGAACGTGCCGCACGTCTACGCCATCGGCGACGTGGCGCGCGCGCCGCTGCTCGCGCACAAGGCGATGAAGGAGGGCCTGGTGGCGGCCGAGCACGCGGCCGGCCAGCCGAGCGCGTACGACACCCTCGTGCCGAACGTGATCTACACGAGCCCCGAACTCGCCAGCGTCGGGATGACCGAGGCCGAGGCGAAGGCGGCCGGCTTCGAGGTGCGCGTCGGGGTCTTCAAGCTCCCCGCCCTCGGACGCGCCATGACGCTTGGCGTCAAGGAGGGGTTGGTCAAGCTCGTCGGCGACGCCGAGACAGACCTGTTGCTCGGCTTCCACATGGTCGGGCCCGGCGCCGGCGACATCGTCTCGGAGGCCACCCTGGCGCTCGAGATGGGCGCCACCATCGAAGACCTGGCGCTCACGCAGCACGCCCACCCCACGATCGCGGAAGCGGTCATGGAGGCCGCCGAGGTGGCGCACGGCAAGGCGGTACACGTCATGCAGCGCAAGCGTTGAGGGGCGGTGGCGTGGGGGGTGGCGCGGGATCGCCCGCGATCCACGTCATGCAGCGACAGCGTTGACGCCCCTCAGGTGCGGTACTCGGCGTTGATGCGGACGTAGTCTGCCGTCAGGTCGCAACCCCAGGCGCGGGCGCTGGCCTCGCCGGCGGCGAGGTCGACCTCGATCACGACCTCGGGCGCGTGCATCGCCTTCGACACGTACGCCTCGTCGAACGGCTGCGAGGCGCCGTGGAACACGGTGAGGCCTTGCAACCGGACCGTGAGGTTGTCGATGTCGGCGACGACGCCGCTCTGGCCGATCGCGGAGAGGATGCGGCCCCAGTTCGGGTCGCGCCCGTGGACGGCGGCCTTCACCAGGCTGCTCGAGGCGATCGCCTTGGCGGCCTTGCGGGCCTCGGCTGGCGTTCGCCCGCCGCGGACCGCGACGGTGAGCAGCGTGGTGGCGCCCTCGCCGTCGGCGGCGATCGCGCGCGCCAGGCCCTCGCACACCTGCGTGAGCGCGGCGATGAGGTCGTCTGGGGCGCAGGGCACCAGGTTGCTCGAGAACACGAACGCCATGTCGTTGGTGCTGGTGTCGCCGTCGACGGTCACCTGGTTGAAGGTCGCGTCGGTGATCTCGCGCCAAGCGCGACGCAGCTGCCGCTGGTCGACGATGGCGTCGGTGAGGACGAAGGCGAACATGGTCGCCATGTTCGGGTGGATCATCCCCGAGCCCTTGGCGATGCCCAGCACGCGTGCGCCGCCCGGCGAGGTCGCCTCGACCTGTTTCGTCACGAGGTCGGTGGTGAGGATGGCGCCCGCGAGGTCGTCGGCGTCCTCGCCCTGCAGGGCGGCCACGGCGAGCGGCACGCCGGCGCGCAGGCGGTCCATCGGCATGGGCTTGCCGATCACGCCGGTCGAGGCCGTGAGCACGTCCTGGACGCGCTCCAGGCCAAGCGCGCCGGCCCCGACGGCGGCCATCGTCTCGTTGTCCCACACGCCGGTGTCGCCGTTCGCGCAGTTGGCGTTGCCGGCGTTGACGAGCAGCGCTCGCACGGGGTGGAGGGCCGCGTGGCGGGCGCGGTTGCGCGTCACGCACGGCGCCTTCACGAGGTTCTCGGTGGCGACCAGCGCCCACGCGAGCGGCTCGTCGCCGACGATGAGTCCCAGGTCCGGTCGACCGGAGCGCTTGATGCCGGCGGCGACGCCGGCGGTGCGGAACCCGAGCGGCAGATTCATGGCCACTGTCCCTCCATGCGCAACCCGGTCGTCTCCGGGACGCCGAGCGCTAGGTTCATGCCCTGCACCGCCTGGCCGGCGGCGCCCTTTCCGAGGTTGTCGATGGCGCACAGGGCGACGACGGCGCCCAAGCGCTCGTCCCAGCGCACCGACACGACGGCGCGGTCCGATCCCGCGACGGCTTTGGTCTGGGGCAGGTCGGCCTGCACCACGACGCACGGGTCGCCCTCGAAGAAGTCGCGGTAGCGCTCCAGCAGCCCCGGGCCGTCGAGCGTCGCCCCCTCGGGCCGAGCGACGGCGGTCGCGAGGATGCCGCGGTTCATCGGCACCAGGACCGGGTTGAAGGCGATGCGCACGCGCTCGCTGGGGCCGCGACTGCGGCCGTCCTTGCCCTGCGCGGCGACGCGTCCGAGGGTGGCCTCGATCTCGCCGGTGTGGCGGTGCGTGCCGGCGACCTTGTACGGCCGGGCGTTCTCGTTGAGTTCGGGGTAGTGCAGACCGAGGTCGGTGGCGCGACCGGCGCCCGAGGCGCCGGTGACGATCGTGACCACGGGGACGTCGCCCAGCAGGCCGTCGGCGGCGAGGGGCGCCAGCGCGAGCGTGGCGGCGGTGGCGTTGCAGCCGGGGCTCGCCACGATCCACGCCCCGGGCAGCTCGGAGCGGTGCAGCTCCGGCAGGCCGTAGACCGCTTCCGCGATGCGATCGGGGTGTGGGTGCGGTCCGTACCAGGCCGCGTACGTGTCGGCGTCGAGGCGGAAGTCGGCCGACAGGTCGACCACGCGCTTGCCGGCCGTGCGTGCGGCTTCGACGAGCGGTGCGGTGGCGCCGTGTGGCGTCGCGCAGAACACGAGGTCGGCCGCGGCGATCGCGTCGTCGGTGTCCACGAAGTGCAGCGGCACGAGACCCGCCAGGTGGGGCCACGCGGCGTCCAACGGCTGACCGAGGTACTGCCGAGACGCCAGCGCCACCAGCGCCACGTCGGGGTGGCTGCGGAGCCGCTCGATCAACCCGGCGCCGCCGTAGCCGCTCGCGCCCAGGATCGCGACGCGCAGCGCCATCTCAGGCGTCCGGTCGGTCGGCCAGCAGCTGCACCAGCACGCCCTTCTGGGCGTGCAGTCGGTTCTCGGCCTGGTCGAACACGACGGAGCGCTCGTGGTAGACGGCGTCTTCCGTGCACTCTTCGCCGTAGTGGGCGGGTAGGTCGTGCATGAACACGCCGCGCGACGAGAGGTCGCTGAACCACGACGGCGTGACCGTGTAGCCGGCGAACGCCCGCCGCCGGCGCTCCGCTTCCTCCTCGTGCCCCATCGAGATCCACACGTCGGTGTAGAGCACGTCGGCGCCCTGCACCGCCTCGCGCGGGTCGCGCACGATCGACACGTCTGCGCCGCGGGCGCGCGCCGACTCGAGGACCCGTTGGTCGGGGTCGAAGCCTTCCGGGCAGGCGATGCGCAGATGCGTTCCGGCGTGCATGGCCGCGTTGACGTGCGAGTTGCAGACGTTGTTGCCGTCGCCGACGTAGGCCACGGTCAGGCCCTCGAGCGCGCCGAACGTCTCGCGCATGGTCAGGTAGTCTGCGAGCAGCTGGCAGGGGTGCAGGAGGTCGGAGAGGCCGTTGATGACGGGCACGTCGGCGTGTTCGGCGAGCTCGACGAGGGTGGCGTGACCGTAGGTGCGCGCCATGATGCCGTCGACCCAGCGTTCGAGGTTGTGGGCCACGTCGCGGATGGTCTCGCGCACGCCCCAGCCGATGTAGTTCTGCGACAGCAGCACGGAGTGACCGCCGAGCTGGTACATGGCGATGTCGAAGGTCGAGCGCGTGCGCAGCGACTGCTTCTCGAAGATCATCGCGATGGTGGTGTGCTCCAGCACCTGGGGACGGTCGCCGGCCTTCCAGCGCCGTTTGAGGTCGAGGGAGGTGTCGAGCAGGGCGTGGAACTCGTCCGACGAGAGGTCGCTCAGCGACAACAGGTCGCGGCCGCGCAGGCTAGGTGTCAGGGGCACGGTCATGAGGTCCGAATGGTATCAGACCCCGAGGAGGCCGAGGTACCAGCCCAGCAGCGGCTCGGCGATCGCCAGGGCGAGGAAGCCGCCCACCACCATGAAGGGGCCGAAGGGAACGAAGCGCGAGCCGCCCGCGAGGCGCTGCGCCACGCCGATCACGGCGCCGAGCAGCACGGCCAGCAAGAGGCCCACCAGGAACGCCTCCCAGCCCAGCATCGCGCCCAGCGGGGCGGCCAACTTGACGTCGCCGAAGCCCATCGCCACGGGCTCGCCGTCGTCGTCCTGCGGCGGTCCCGCCTCCTCGAGCGGAGCGCGCCGCTCGGCGCTGCGCCACTCCGCGACCCACCACCACAGCGCGCCGACGAACGCGAACGCGCCGGCGCCGATCACGCTGCCGGCGATGCCCGCCGAGGCGCCCACGCCCCAGGCCTCACCGACGCCGCTGGCCATGAGCACGAGCGCGACCAGCCAGAGCGCGTACACCAGCGGCTCGGGGAGCCGGAGTGGGCGCCGCGCGACGCCGGAGGCCAGCGCCTGGAGGGTGCCTACCGCCAGCGCGACCCATACGCCGCCGAGCACGCCGGCCAGGGCGGCGGCGTTGACCGTGTCGAGCGAGACGGGCCAGAGCCGCTCCTTGGTGTCTTCGAGGCGCCGAAGGACCAGGCCGCCGATGCGGTTGATCAGGACCAGGACGCCGACGCCGACGGCGGCGCCGACGAGCGCCTCGCGCGGCGTCGGCAGGCCGA
>SLSM01000421.1 GCA_007130445.1 Trueperaceae bacterium
CACGAGGCCGTCGTCGGCGCTCATGCGCGCCATCTCGGCGAGCATGTGCGACGCGAAGCGGCCGCGGTCGAGCGCGTCGGCGCGGCCCGAGCGGAGCCGGTCGAACGTCGCGGCCGCCGTGTCGTGCTCGAGCCAGCGCACGTCGGCCGCGAACGCTCCGTGGTCGGTGGCGGTGGCGCCGGCCTCGCGGAAGGCCGTACGGCGCGCCTGCAGCGCCTGCACGAAGCCGTCGTAGTCGTCGACGGCGATGCCGCTGCGCTCGGCGAGCAACTCGATCGACGCCTCCCAGTCGTCGCGGGTCGGGTCGATCACCGCGTCGGGGCGGAAGGTGGGGCGGACCATGAAGCCGTCGCGCTGCAGCTGCGCGTGCATCCCCAGGGCGTCGGTGGCGGCGTCGGTGGTGCACAGCACCTCGACGCCCAGGCGCTCGAACAGCGCTCGCGGCCGGTAGGCCGGGTCGGCGAGGCGGTCGGCGAGGTGGTCGAAGAGCGCGTCGGCGTTCTCGGCCGCCGGCCGCTCCGTGACGCCGAAGAGTTCGATCAGCTCGTGCTTCAGCCACACTCCCGTCGGGGTGCCGGCGAACAGGTGGTAGTGCTCGCAGAAGCGCCGCCAGATGGCGCGTGGATCGCTCTCGCTGGCGCCGCCGTCGCGGCGCGCCAGGCCCAGGTCTTCCATCGCGACGCCCTGGCTGTAGAGCATCCGCACCACGTAGTGGTCCGGGACCACCAGCAGCGTGGCGGGGTCGCCGAGCGGCGCGTCGTCGGCGAGCAGCGCCGGCGGCACGTGGCCGTGCGGGCACACGAGCGGCAGGTCGCTCACGCCGTCGAAGAGCCCGCGCGCGATGTCGCGCTGGCGCGGATCGGGGTCGAAGCAGCGGTCGGGATCGAGGGTCCAACGGGTCGGCATGGTGACCTCCTTGACGGCGCGTGTGCGGCCTAGGGCGTGTTCACTCGTCGAGCGGAGCGTCGGCGCGAGCCGTGGGCGCGCGGTAAAGCCGCTCGCCCGCCTTGCGCACGAGCATGATGCCCTCCTCCTCGCGTCCCGCCCAGGACTCGACGTCGACGGAGGCGGGGTCCAGGTAGCCGAGGTTCAGGCGGGCGCAGGTGTTGGCGTCCAGGCGGCTCGCGAGCGTCACGCGCGCCCTCGGAGCCTCGCGCCCGTCGACCCAGCGGCCGTCACCGCGCACGTGCGTCGAGTGCGCCAGGACCCCGAGCGGGACCTGGGCGAAGCGCTCCCACTGCTCCAGGAAGTAGGGGAGCGTGTGGTAACCGATGCGTTCGATCCACTCGCCGTGCACGCGGCTCACGGTGTCGAGGTGGGGCGCGTGGATGATCAGCTCGCCCCCCTCGGCGAGGGCCGGTTCGAGCTTGTACATCGCCTTGCCGGCGGTCCAGAGCTCGTCGTACATCGGCGGTGCGCACGCCAGCACGCGCTCCATGGCGCGCGGCAGGTGCGTGACGTGGCGCTCGTCGGAGCGCTCGGCCGCCTCGGTCCACGCCGCCACGGGATCGCCGACGGCGATGGCGCCGAGGCCGCCGCCCTCCACCGTCAACGCGATCAGCGTCGTCGGCGTGCTCACGAGTTCGGCGGCCGCGTGGATCATCGCGCGCACCGGCGTGTGCGCGATGCCGATGGTGCCGCGCACGCCCGAGAGCGCGCCGAGCCAGTGCGTGACGTTGATCATGTCCGCGCCGCTGACGCCGGGGAAGTAGTACTTGTAACCGCCCGAGAAGCCGACCACCTCGTGCGGGAAGGTGGGGCCGAGGATGATCACGCGGTCCGCCTCGGGCACGGCCCGGTTGATGAGCACGTCGACGTCGCCGCCGAGGGTCGGGTGCCAGCGCTCACCGGCGATGGCCTGGATGCGCGCCTGCGGCAGTGTGCCGAGCGACACGAGCGTGCCGTCCTCGAACCAGCCGTGGTTCACGATCCCGACGTGTCGATAGCGGCCGGCGCGCTCGTCTGCGGTGATGCCGACCAGGCGCTGCAGCCGCTCCTCGTCGAGCGGGGGATGCGTGCCGAGCGCGACCATGAAGGTGAGCTCGCGCGCGCCTTCGAGCAGGTCGACCAGCTCGCGGAAGAGCTGCGGCAGCGGGAGCGTGCGGGTGTGGTCGGGGATCAGCACCAGCACGCGGGCGCCGCCGAAGCCGCCGCCCTCCAGGCCACGCTCGAGCACGCCCCGCACCGCGCTGGCGTCGAGCACCTGGCCGGCGGGCGCGACGGCCCGCGCGAGCACGCCACCGCCCCCGCACGCCTCGAGGCGCGTGGTGGTCGCGTCGTTCACACCCCTCCGAAGGCGGCGTAACCGCCGTCGACGGGCACGACCACGCCCGTCACGAAGCGCGAGGCGTCGCTGGCGAGCCACACCGCGGTGCCGCACAGGTCGTCGGCCTCGCCGAAGCGGCCCATCGGCGTGTTGGCGAGGATGCTCTGGCCGCGCGCCGTTGGCTCGCCGTCGGGCTGCAGCAGCAACGCACGGTTCTGCTCGCCGACGAAGAAGCCCGGCGCGATCGCGTTGACGCGCAGTCCCTCGCCGTAGGTCTGTGCCATGTGCACCGCCAGCCAGCGGGTGAGGTTGTCGACGGCGGCCTTGGCCGCGCCGTAGCCGATCACGCGGGTGAGCGGCTTCTGGGCGGCCATCGAGCTGATCGTGATCACCGAGCCGCGACCGGCGCGCAGCATGGCCGGCGCGAAGGCCTGGATCGGCAGCAGCGTGCCGTCCAGGTTCAGCTCGACCACCTTCCGGAACGCCTCCGGCGTGAGCCCGAAGAGGTCGCGATCGCCGAAGACGACCGCGTCCGGGCGGTTCCCTCCGGCGGCGGTGAGCAGCACGTCGAGCCGGCCCCAGCGCTGCTCGACCGTCTCGGCCGCGGCGGCGAGCGCCGCCGGGTCGAGCACGTCGGCGCTAACGCCGATCGCGTCGTGCCCCTGGTCGCGAAGCCGCTGGGCCGCCTCCTCGATGGCAGCCTGACGGCGGCTGATGAGCGCCACCGAGGCACCGGCATGTGCGAGGCCGCGCGCCATCGCGAAGCCGAGTGCGCCGGCACCGCCAGTGACGGCGGCGACGCGTCCCGTGAGATCGAACGGCGTCATGTCCGTACCTCCTCGTGTGCGTGCGTGACGAAGGGCGCCAGGTGGCGCTCGAAGTGGCGCCGGAGCGCGGCGCGGTAGTCGGTCTCGTGCCGCTGCAGCAGTGTGCGCAGGTCGTCGCCGAACCGTTGCAGGGCGCTGCCGAAGGTCACGTGCAGCACCTGGCGCGCGTCGCGCTGCTCCAGCAGCGCCAGGAGCGCGGTGCCGGGGAGCGCGTCGGGGTCGGGGACGCCGGCCGGGCGGCCGCTGATGTGGTAGCTCTTCACGTCGTGCTCGAAGCGCTCGAGGCCGAGTTCGATGATCGACCTGAACAGGTCGGGCTGGGCGGCGCCCGCGACGCGCAGCGCCTCGAGGTAGCTGGTCCCGGCCGTCTTGAGGTGCACCCGTCCGGCCGTCGCCTGGGCGGCGATGGGGTAGACGGCGAACTTGTCGGAGCCCGAGTGGAGACTGAGCTTGTAGCCGCCGAGCGCCTCGGCCACGCGGGCGTGGCCCTGGAGGTCGCGTGCCAACGCCGCGAGGTCGCCGATGTAGTCGACGCCCTTCTCGAAGGCGCCCACGAAGCGCGGCGCCAGCGAGACCCAGTCGACGCCGAGGCGCCCCAGTTCGAGCGCCAGGTATCCGTGTTCGGCCAGGCTCGTGGGCGTCGCGGTCTCGTCGACCGACACCTCCACCTCCGCGCGCTCCGGCCTCGTCTGGCCGCGCAGGTGGCGCACCATCCGGGCCACGTGCGCCACGGCCGCGCCGTACTTGACCGCCGCGCGTTCGAGCGCCTCGGGGGTGAGGACCAGCGCGCGGTCGCCGAGATCGATCGAGCGCTCTGCGAGGCGCTGCAGCAGGTCGCCCGGCGAGGTCTCGAGCGCGTCCCACGGCACCCGCTGTTCGAAGGCCTCACGCAGGGCGCCGCCGTGGAGGTCGTCGGCGGCGTCGACCACGTGGTCGCCAGGGTCGATGGTGAACATGCTGAAGCCGGCGGCCAGGCAGAGGTCGACGTCGGCCTCGGTCTTGAGGTGGTCGGCGTCGGCCCCGACGGGGTGGCGCCAGCCGGTGAGGAACGCGCCGGCCGTGGCGTCGTCGAGCACCTCGCTCGGCGTGCGCCCCGTGCGGGCGTTCTCGCGCATCGACTGCTGCGCGAAGATCGCCGCCACGCTGCGCTCGGCGCCGGTAGCGCGCATGGCGTCGACGTGGCCCGGGGTGGCGAGGCCGAGCCTGTCGCCGAAGCCGGCAGAGGCAAGCGTGCCGAGCGGGACGGGGCGCAGGTTCGGCAGGGCACCGCGCAGCGCGGCCAGGTTGGGTGCGTCGAACGCGCCGCGCACCAGGGTCACGTCGCCGGCGTGGTGGCGTTGGCCGGTGAACGCGCTCAGCGCGCCTGGCTCGACCGCGGCCACGGCCAGGCGCGCGCCGTCAACGTCGCGCTCCGCCCAGACCGTGAGGTCGCCCGACGTGCGGGCGCTCCCTGCGACGAGGCCGTGGCCGTGCGTGCGTGCGAGGTCGATGGCGGTGTCGCGGTCGTGTGTCATGCGCGCGTCCTTTCGCGATCGGGCGGGGGTATCAGGGCGCGCTCGCGCGCACCACCAACTCGGGGGCGACGACGACGTGCCGAGGCGGCTCGCCGCGCAGCCGTTCGAACAGCAGCTCGGCGGCCTGCCGGCCGAGGGCGTAGGTGTCGATGCGGAGCGTGGTGAGGGGAGGATGCACCAGGCTGGCCAAGCGGACGTCGTCGCAACCGACCAGCGCGAGCGAGCCGGGCACGGCGCGATCGAGCTCGCGCGCCGCGGCGAGCGCGCCGATCGCCACGACGTCGTTGTAGCAGACGACGGCGTCGACGTCGGGCCGGCGCTGCAACAGGGCATGCAGCGCGCGATGCCCACCATCCTCGCTCGGTTCGCCGTCCTCGACCAGGCCGGCGTCGAAACGGCGCCCGGCGGCCTCGATGCCGTCGTGATACCCGGCGCGCCGCTTGGTCGAACTCCAGGAACGGGGGGGACCGGCGAGCAGCCCGATCGTGCGGCGCCCGCTCGACGCCAGGTGGGCGACGGCCAGCCGTGTGCCGAGCGCGTCGTCGACCTCGAGGCTGGCGACGTGCTCGTCGGCGACGCGGCGGTTGAGCAGCACCACGGCCTGGTGCCGCCGCAGGGCGGCGCCGAGCGGCCCCTCCGGCAGGCGGGCGCTGCACACGATCAGGCCGTCGACGCGGTGGGCCTCGAAGTGCTCGAGCGCCGCCCGCTCGCGCTCATTGTCCTCGACGGTGTTGGCCAGCGACACCAGGTAGCCGCGCTCCCAGGCGACGTCCTCGGCGCCGCGGACGATCTCGGGGAAGAACGGGTTCGTGATGTCTGGGACGAGCAGGCCGAGCGTCTGGCTGCGGCGCGTGGTGAGCGTGCGGGCGGCCTGGCTCGGCCGGTACTCGAGCTGGTCGATGGCGCGTTGCACCCTGAGCCTGGTGGTGTCGCGCACGTCGCCCTTGGCGTTGATGACCCGCGACACGGTCATCGTCGACACCCCCGCGAGGCGAGCGACGTCGGCGATGGTCACGCGGTTCGGCACGAGGACTCCTGTGCGGGAGGGCGACGCGGCACCGTGTCGAAGGGACCGGTCCCGTGAGCGCTAACACCCGTTGCGGTGACGCGAGTATATGCAGCCTTGGTGTGAGCGTCAAGGCATCCAACGGGTCTCTTGGTCGTCAAGTACGAACGTCCCACACGCGAGAACCATCGTTTCGTTGACACCCCTCGCCAGCCGTGCTACCTTCCGGAGAACCACCGTTTGTACCCGCACGATGATAGCGGTAACGGTAGCGATACCGGCGCACAGTCTGCGGGTGTCCGGGACGGGTCCGAGAGGACCCGACCGGGGGAGGAGACCACCATGCGCACCATCCGTACCCTCGCGCTCGCCCTCGCCGTGGCGCTGCTCGCCGGCTCCACGCTGGCGCAGCAGATCACGCTGCGCGCAGCCGACAACCAGCCGCCCACCTACCCGACCGTGCTCGGCCTGATGGCCATGGCCGAGTACCTCGAGGCGGCCTCGGACGGCCGCATCGTCATGGAGGTCTTCCCCGGCGGACAGCTCGG